>JBNMKO010000017.1:0-45134 GCA_050874385.1 Eubacteriales bacterium | reverse complement strand
TCCAGTATGTATACGCCTCATGCAGCGCCCTCTTTGTCTCCTCCGAAATATAGAAAGGGTCTGCCTTTCTCGTGGCTATAGTGTCAAACTCTGCCTCAAGCCACTCATAAGAAAATTCCGGGAAAACCTGACAGCTTCTAAGCTTTTTTGTAGTGCTTCCCGCAATCAGCTCCTTATCCCTTAGCACAATCGGAATGTTCTCAAGTATATGTGCAAAAGCCTTTGCACGTCTTGTTATAATCGGCTCTCCCTCGGTCTGTTTATAACTCTCTGTTATAAGAACCGCTCTGTCCGCCTCAATCTCGGGAAATGCTCCCAACAAATCCTCCACCACGGCAGCTATTCTAGCTGTCTTTTTAATTGGTTCCGTGTTGAACTTACTCTTAAGCATAATTCTTCTCCTCACACGAATACATAATCTCACTTTTCCTTGTCTTTTGTATGAAATACGATGCCATAGGTCTAAAAGACACACCACAACACAGTATTTATATTTTATGTTAATTATATAACAAAATACTGAAAAATGCAAAGGAAAACAACAGATTTAAAACATTTTATCGTATATTTATATGTTGATTTTGTTTGATTGTCTGACAAAATTCAATTAATTGTCAGATTTTTCATTCAAGTCATAATGGTGAGGCAGTTCATTGATTTTTTGTAAAATAAGTATCAAACAGGACATACCTTGTCATCCTCAATTTATTTATTTTCCATATTTTCAAGCTATTATTTTTATGATATGATAAAAAAGTATGACCATTTGGTAAACTTGTAAGACCGCCGATACTGTGTCGATGTATGGGCGGAGAAGGGATAAATATGTTTGTATATAATAATGAAGTTACTCCTACACCTTGTGAGCCGGGTGTTTCAAGGAAGGTGCTCACATACTCTGACGAGCTTATGATGTGCGAAATCACATTTGAAAAAGGTGCAAAGGGCAATTTTCACCAGCATGAGCATCTACAGATAACCTACATCGCCGAGGGCAGCTTTGAATTTACAATCGGCGACGAGACAAAAATCGTCAACAAGGGCGACAGCGTGTACATGCCGTCAAATGTCCGCCACGGTGTCACATGCCTTGAAGCCGGAAAACTTGTGGATGTTTTCAACCCGATGCGAAAAGATTTTTTAAATCAGCAATAATCAAATATAGAGAAATTAAAAGATACATTTTTTATAAAAGGAGACAAATTTCAAAATGGCAGATTTAAAGAGCGAAATCAACAAGAGGCGAACCTTCGCCATCATCTCCCACCCGGATGCCGGTAAGACAACCCTCACCGAGAAGTTTCTTCTCTACGGAGGCGCAATCAATCTCGCCGGCTCCGTAAAGGGAAAGAAAACGGCTAAACATGCCGTATCAGACTGGATGGAGATTGAGAAGCAGCGTGGTATCTCCGTGACATCATCCGTACTGCAGTTCAACTACGACGGCTACTGCATCAACATTCTCGACACACCGGGACATCAGGACTTCTCAGAGGATACTTACCGTACACTTATGGCGGCTGACTCGGCGGTCATGGTAATCGACGCTTCAAAGGGTGTTGAGAAGCAGACAATCAAGCTTTTCAAGGTATGTGTTATGCGCCATATACCTATTTTTACATTTATAAACAAGATGGACAGAGAGGCAAACGACCCGTTTGAGCTGTGCGATGAGATTGAGAGCGTTCTCGGCATTGCAACTTGCCCTATGAACTGGCCAATCGGCTCAGGAAAAGAGTTTAAGGGTGTATATGAGAGAAACGAGAAATGTGTATCAACCTTCAAGGCTGAGATGAACGGTCAGAAAGAGGTTGCCACAACCACTATCGGCATAGACGACCCAGCCCTAAAGGACGAGCTCGGCTCTGCTTTTTATGATAAACTTCTTGAGGATATAGAGCTTCTCGACGGCGCAAGTGCGGAATTTGACCAGGAGAAAGTCAGCGCAGGTCAGCTTTCACCTGTGTTCTTCGGCTCGGCGCTCACTAACTTTGGTGTAGAGACATTCCTCAAGCATTTCTTGAAGATGACCTACTCACCACTGCCTAGAATGTCAAATCAGGGGCTTATCAACCCATTTGACGAGGATTTCTCCGCATTTGTATTCAAAATTCAGGCTAATATGAACAAGGCTCACCGTGACCGTATCGCGTTTATGCGTATCTGCTCAGGAAAGTTCGAGGCAGGCATGGAAGTCAACCACGTTCAGGGCGGCAAGAATGTCAAGCTCTCACAGCCACAGCAGCTCATGGCTTCCGAGCGAAAGATAATAGACGAGGCATACGCAGGCGATATCATCGGCGTATTCGACCCGGGTATATTCTCAATCGGTGACACTCTCTGCCTCTCCAACAAGAAATTCCAGTACGAGGGTATTCCGACTTTCGCGCCTGAGCACTTTGCAAGAGTTCGACAGATTGACACAATGAAGAGAAAACAGTTCATAAAGGGCGTGAACCAGATTGCGCAGGAAGGTGCCATCCAGATATTCCAGGAGTTCAACACCGGAATGGAGGAAATCATCGTCGGCGTTGTCGGTGTCCTTCAGTTCGACGTGTTAAAATTCCGTCTTGAGAGCGAGTACGGCGTTGAAATCCGCCTTGAGCCGCTCCCTTACGAGTACATCCGCTGGATTTCATCTGAGAGCACGGTTGACCTCACACGCATCGCCGGAACCTCCGACATGAAGAAGATTAAGGACTTGAAAGACAGACCTCTCCTCCTCTTCGTGAACGAATGGAGCATCAACATGGTATGCGAGCGAAACAAAGGACTTGTGCTTGAGGAGTTCGCAAAGAACTAATTTTAAATAAAAACCCCGTTCCAATGAGCAATGCCCATAAGCATTTTACATTGGAACAGGGTTTTATTTCCATATTTTTGTGGACATTATATTTATTCTTCGTTCCCTGTAATATTCACCGCATCATCATATGTGTCAAGAAAATGATGTCTCACCCCATTCTGCTTATAAGCTACGATGGTGCTCAGATTGACATTTTCTACGCTCTTAAATATATTTCCCTCGACAAAAGGATTGGTCTTTTTAAGCTCCGCAATGAGTTTTTTGACCTCAAGACGCTTTGACTTGCTCTGACCATCCTCCGCACATGATGAACAAGTGTCCGTGAATTTGCATGCGCACTGAATAAATTTGAGATTGTTCGCATCACGCCATGCCTTTATGTCATCCTCTCTTATAAGATACAATGGTCTTATAAGCTCCATGCCCTCAAAATTCGTGCTGTGAAGCTTAGGCATCATTGTCTGCATCTGTGCCCCGTAGAGCATACCCATAAGAATAGTCTCTATAACATCATCATAGTGGTGACCTAGCGCAATCTTGTTACAGCCGAGCTCCTTCGCCTTGCTGTAGAGATGACCGCGGCGCATACGCGCACACAGGTAACACGGCGATTTTTCCACATTGAACACCGACTCAAATATATCCGACTCAAAAATTGTCACGGGTATATTGAGTCTTTTTGCATTGCTCTCAATGAGCTTTCTGTTCTCAGGGCTGTAGCCCGGATCCATTATAAGGAACTTCACTTCAAACGGGAACTTGTTGTGGCGCTTTAGCTCCTGAAAAAGCTTTGCCATAAGCATAGAGTCCTTGCCTCCGGAAATGCACACCGCCACACGGTCTCCTTCCTTCACAAGCTCGTACTCGTTTATCGCCTTTGTAAACTTTGACCAGATTGACTTCTTGAAACGCTTTCTTATGCTCTCCTCAACCTCTGCCGCAAAATCCTCATCGCTCTTCTCGGCACTCATTTTCTTAATGTCAGCCATAAGCCAAGCGATATATCCGCCCTTGAGACTAAGCACATCAATCCCATTTTCATGGAGTTCCTCAGCCGCCTCAAGGCTCGCCTCTCCCCTCTTGCAGTACAAAAGAAGCTTTTTCCCCTTATAATCGCCCGCGTTCTCAATCAAATTCTCTTTTGGAACATTCACACTTGACGGAATATTTCCATAAGCATACGAGAGCTCGTCCCTTACATCTATAAGCTCATAGCCATCCGACATATATTTTGAGAGCTCACTTATATCTACCTCAAGATTAATCTCGTTGTTATCCTCATAAGCATTATCAATATCGCTTGATTTGCTGTCCATATTTGCACTTACATCGCAATCATCGTTCTTAAAAAAAATATTATTATTTTCCAAGTGCGTATTCCTATCCTCGTATTATATAGTAGTAGTTTTTAGAGACCCTCTCCAAGGTCTTTATAGCAAACATGCTGAACATGCTCTTTGATTATAATTTTCTCCTATATTTAAGTGGTGACACTCCATACATCTTCTTAAAACATCTTATAAAATAACTAACATTCTGATAACCGCTCTGTAATGCTACCTCTGTCACTGTAAGTTCCGTATCCTGCAATAATTGTACAGCACATTTTAGCCGCAGGTGGTTCAGATATTGCGACAACGTAATATTAAAATGCTGCTTAAAATAACGGGAAATGTACTTTTCTGACAGGTGAAACTGTGCTCCAAAGTCTCTTAATGATATGTCATCTGTAAAATTCTGCTGTATATATGAAATCATTTCTTTTTCAATATTATTTCTTCCGCTTGTCTCATTCTCAATCAAAAATCCACATTCAGACATTCTTTGAATAAACTGCATAAGTATAATCTTTGTATCAATCTGTACACTAACACTCTGCTCATCGTCAAGATTTTGTCGACAAACATCTATAAGTTTCTCACATATATCAAGTGCATACGTTCCAATTTCATGACATATTGAAAGTCTTTTATTCATTAATGGTGACATTATCATCTGTTCATAAAAGTCATCTGTTTTAAAGCTTATAAATTGAAGAGGAAAAAGAAATGTATAATAATCAACATCTCCCGTATGCGAACCCATAAAATGAAGACTGCCCTGTGATACAACGAATGCCTCCCCTTCATTACCTGTATAATTTTCTCCCGCTATAGTCACATTAAGAGTTCCTCTTTTTACATATATAATTTCAAGCTCATCATGCCAATGCACCGGTATCTGAAATGAATGTTTTATATTATGTATATGGTATACACTAAAAGGATTATACTGTGTTCCATGCGGTCTGTTTTCTTTTAGTTCATAATACATACTAATCCCCCAATATTTCTTTTCATACTATTCCAATTTCTATGAAATTGCAATGTCCCTATTACTTTCATCATATTTATATCAGAGATTATTTATCCACAAGTCTTTTATTCTTCCACTTTCCGCTTTTAAAACGAATAACCATGCCCACTGCCCTTGCACACTCATCAGCTGCCATTGCTGCGTAAGCTCCAACAGCAAGCAGACCCATATGTACTCCAAAAAAATATGTTCCGCCAACAGCAAACAGATACATGAATATAGCCCCCATTATTACCGGAAACACCGCATCTCCGCTTGTTTTTAGAGCTTGACCATATATAAGGTTGGTAACACGTCCAAATTCAAGAAAAACATCAATTGTCAACAATTTTACCACAAGATTTATCATCTGTGCATCATCGGTAAATATATGAACAATGTACTTTCCTGTCAATGCGAATGTTACTGAAAAACATGTTGCCGTTATCAAACCATATATTGCCGCTTTCCTTGTACCCTTATCACATTCATCATACTCACCTGCACCTATTCTCCAGCCTGTCATAATAGCATTAGCTTGTGCTAACGCTGCACCTATGCAATATGAGAAATTTGCTATCTGCATGGTGTATGAACGCGCTGTAACATTCATACCATCCGTATCCATTTGATTCATGAAACGCACAACCAGCGTCATGGCAATATTATAAAGTGCCGTCTCGCATGCTGACGGAAACCCTATTTTTATAATTTGACCTAATATCTTTCCTGCCGGCAAACGTTCAGGACTATTTTTTGCTTTTATAAGAACTGCACCAAGCACTGCTACAATAGCCAGATTCACAACTCTGGATATAACCGTCGCCACCGCCACTCCCATAACTCCCCATTTGAACACAAATAGAAAAATAGAATTGAGTATAAAATTAACCAAATTGCCAATAACAGAAGCAAAAAGCGACTGACGTGTATACCCAAACACCCGCAGATAACTTGAATATATAGGAATAACTGCATTTAAAAAACATGCACCACCCACAATTCTAAGGTAGGTCTTTGCAGGTTCAAAAAGTGCCGGTGCAACACTCACTATATTCAAAATATTTCCTGAAAACACTGCCAGAAAAAAAGACATAAATACACCAACAACAGCATTAAATGCAAGTCCAAGCTGTCTTGCCTGATATGCAATTCCTATTTTTCCAGCCCCTATATTCTGCGTCATTACCGCCACCATGCCCGATGATATCACACCAAACATAATGATAAAAACACCAATATATGTATTTGCCGTACCCACCGCTCCAACAGCCTGATTGCTCACAGATGAAAGCATCAATGTATCAACCATCCCGGAAAGCATATAAAAAAGTGTCTCGAAACATATTGGAACAAAAAGTTGTGTAAGCGTCCTATTCTTAACAGTCATGTGTACCCTCCCAAACATATAAACTAAAAATTTATATCAATAATACGCTACATAACCATATATTTCTTGTAATATTTCATTCATAAATTGAACTTTTTCTACTTTATATTAAAAACTCACTTTTGCACCCCAAACAGCTGCATACCCACATTATGTTCCTGACATAAAAGCAAGGTGTCAAAACAATTTTGACACCCTACACTTTAAAATATTATTTTATTTGTTTATTCACACTATGTCAATAGGATAATTTCCCAATTTTAATCGGTTCTTTCCCTCTGTCACGCCGGCATACCGCCATTTACCATATGTGACACCGATGGAACGTCCCCATGTTTTTTGTTCACGCCATCCGCACTGTCATCTATCAGCTTAGAGCCAAATGTATACTTATAAATCGGGTTCCACTCGTCAAGTTCGCTGTACTCATTTATAAGCTGAACAGCAAGCTTTTCTGCCTTTTTGTACAATTCCATAAGCTTTTCGTTGCTGTCCTCGCAGAGTGGATTTGGCTTATAATTAACCATAAGTCCGTGCATTTCCTTATAATTTCCCGATGCTCTCAATATTCCGTTTACAACCGCCCTTTTAAGCTTTGATGGGGCAAGTAAAAGCTTGTTGTATGATATCATTCCATCCAAGGCAATTTTAATCTGTTCCGGCGTTGTTCCCTCATAAAAACAGCTTATAACCTTCGCATTTCTCATGCTCGGCACAATATGGTCTGTGAGCGAATGTCTTACCGGGTCAAGCCCGTCCTTCTCCATAAGCATTCTGTCAAACTCGACCTCTATCTCAGCATGTGTCACGCCACTGTTTTTTATCTTCTCGTCAATATATCCATGGCATGTCACATCGAGTGCGAAATGGCACATCACGCCATACATGTACGCAAGATATGGTGCTTTATTGTCCTTATTTTCTATAACCTTCACCGCATGTTCAAAGAACTCTATTCCCGGTCTTGCATGTATTCCATACCCAATCCCATTTATCACATTCGATTTAAGCGGTTTATAATAAAACAAAATATCCGGCCCGTGAAGCCCTATCAAATATAGCTGGCGGTACATGCTAAGAGTGTGCCAAGCCTCACCTTTAAGCTCTCCGGCTGCTTCTCTTCCCATTCTGTAATGTGCATATGTTGACGGCATAACTCATCCCTCCTTATGCGATAGCCAAAAACCAAATCCATTTCTATAAATCAAGTATAGATTACATATTGGTTTTTAACTATCACAAAAAGGTCTAGGATTTGTAAAAATTAGGTAATTCCACCACTTTACATTCAAATGGCGCTAATGTGATATCTTCGTGGACAACTTCATAAGAATTATGATTTATATACATCACAATCTTTTTAATATCATTCCCTCTCTCTACCACTTCCACGCCTTCCTCCGAATTAATCGTCTTAATGTGGCACTCCCTTATAATATGCTCCATCAACAATTTGGTGAGGCGCTCCTCCAAGCCGCAGCCGATATAATATGACATACCCTTTCCGGTCTTCTTTCTGGTGACTGCCGCAAACTCCTTATAAAACTGGTCATCATAGCGGAACATAACCTCAGCGTCATTTACCTGTATCATATCCCTGAAAATTCCACCCATGCCTGTGACACCATCAAATATCCCTGTGCCTAACACCGGGAACGCCTCATAGTCCTGAAGGCTCTCTGTTTCCTCAACGGTAAGTCCAGTCAAGTCCACATAATGTACAGGAATTGTCTCCCCAAAAGGCACATTATTGTCGCCATCCTTTACCGCAAGACGATAGGTAAACACCACTGTTCCGCCGTTCTCCACGAATTCATGTACCTTTTTTTCCATGTCAGGCTTTGTTATAATAAGCTGTGGAAGAATTATCACCTTGTATGAGGAAAAATCTCTATCCCAAGAAATCACATCCACGCCCACATTATTGTCATAAAAAGGCTTATAAAACTTCTGCATTTCCTGTGCGCAGTTGAGCAGAATACTCTGACGCTGAATACGAAAAGATGCAAGCGAATCATAGTCGTACACAATGGCAACTTCATTTTTTACAGGAGCTTCCAAGGCATCTTTATACTTGGAAATATCTTTAAAAAAGCTCTGCACTTCATAGAATTTTCTACGTTTAACATTGTCAGCGTCTATGACACCATAGCAAAACTGTTCAGCCCCTTTTGTCGCGCCCCTGTATCTAAAATACATCAAGGAATCCGCGCCATGCGCCATGCTCTGATATGACCACATCTTAGCCTGATTAGGTCTTGGCAGAAATCCCGTCACATCATGCCCCTGTGCTCCCATAATGGCCTCTGTAATCCAGAAATTCTCTCCTCTCAATCCTCTGATATAATCCAGCCCAAAAGCAATCTCATGTGGTTTTATTGGGACTTTCTGTCCACCCCACACCGGATAATTGTTGTACGCCACCTTGTCTAACACTTTTGCAACCTCTGAGTAGTCAACATGCTTTTCCAGTCCTCCACCCGGGAAATCGTGCATTACAACCGCATCGGGGGCAATTTCTTTTACAAGCTCGGCTTGAAAATTCATAAAATCCACAATGGATTGGCTGCGAAATCTCTCCCAGTCCTGCCTCAAGGACGGATTATGTGTCGTTATAGTCTGCGTAGGAATCGGTATCTCCGTAAAATCATTATATTCCTGCGACCAGAAAGTAGTGCCATACACTTCATTCAGCTTATCTATATCGCCATCAAACTTTTTGGAGAGATATTCCTGAAATTTTGTGTGGCAATTTTTGCAATAACACACATCGCTTCCCTCATGGCCAATCTCATTGTCAAGCTGCCATGCGACAATGCCATCCTCTGATTTGTAATGTTCAACAAGCTTTCTTATAATCTTCTCAGAATAGTCGTACATACACGGACTGTTAAAACAATATACATGTCTTCCTCCAAAGGTTCTCTTTGTGCCATCCTCAAACTCCGAGAGAATACTTGGATATTTAGCCGCAAGCCACGCCGGAATAGTCGCAGTCGGCGTTCCCATAATAACCTTTAAATTTCTCTTTTTAGCCTTTTCAATAACCTTGTCAAAAAAGGAAAAATCGTACTCCCCTTCCCTCTTCTCCATCAAATGCCAAGAAAACTCTGCAATTCTAATCACATTACAACCAAGCTCCACAATCGTGTCCAAATCCTTATCCATGAGCTCTTCATTCCACTGTTCCGGATAATAATCAACACCTAACCACATAGTCATTCCTCCATCCCAATTATATTTCTCATGCTGATTATCAAAATACTCATACCTCTGCAAACCACGCAGCAAATTGTACAGTTTTAATATTTTTCATCAGCTTTATCGAGTTTTATTATCACTTATGACTATATGTTAGCAACTTTTTTACCGTATGTCAATAAAAGTTTTACTAATATTTTGTTTTATTTTTGTGTATTATAGTAAAACTTTTACTTATGGATTTATACTTTTTCTCTCACACTTCCGCGAACCACCAGACTGCATGGTATCACAATCTTTTTTGGAAGCTTTTGAACATTCCACAATCTCATAAGCGCAAATGATGCCTCCCTTGCATTTTCCTGCAAATATACCTCAACAGAGTCAAGCGGCGGAGTGCTGCTTTCTGACAGTGTAGTGTTATTATATGTTACAATACTGCAATTTTCAGGAACAGAAAAACCATATTCATAAATCGCCTTCAAAACTCCCGCCGCTGCCGCATCACTGGAAATAAAAAGCGCTTCCGGCGGCATTTTATTTTCTTTAATATATCTACTCATAGCGTTGTAAGAACTTCTCGAATTCATCTCACATTCAATCACAAGCTTCTCATCAAAAATATTTCTTGCAAGCAAGGAATTTTTGTAATAATAAAATCTTGGGTCGGTGGTAAGTTTTTTTAAATTATTGTAAGTATAGACCGCCCCCGCATACGCAACCCTCTCATATCCCATCCTCTCAAAATGTTCAAACACCTGCCTGATAGCCATATGATAATTAGGTATAATGCTATAATATTTCATCTCGTCCGGCGACGAATCAATAAAAATAATATTGGATGTATATTTTTCAAAACTCTGTATTTCATTCACTGTAAAACGTCCGATGGCAATAATGCCATCAAGTTTTGTATTATTATTTTTTACAAATCTCCCCTGTGCATCCCGAAATAAAGACACCGTATTCCAGCCGTTTGAAAAGCACTCTGCCTCAACCATATTTTTTAACATCATATAATAAATGTCATCCTGAAGCTGCTGCATTTCAAACATCTGTGCAATTCCCACCACCGGACTGTCGGTGCTCTTATCAGTTCCAAGTGCCTTATTCTTTACATCCTTATGTCTTTGAAATATAGGCTTGTACCCTAATTCCTTTGCAATTCTCACCACATTTTCTCTTGTATCCGCCGCTACGCTAAGACTGCTGTCCTCATTTAAAATTCTCGAAACCGTCCCCTGCGAAACGCCCGCTTTCTGCGCAATATCTTTTAATGTCGCCATAAATTCACCCTTCAAATTTTATTTTATATTAAAAATTACTTTCAAAATGCTGCACATTTTTTCGATACAGCATACACTGCCAAATAAAAATTTTACTGACTTTGAACAATCTACAGTTTTACTAATATTTTACCACACGCCACTTTCACATGCAATAAATCTAATGAAAAGAACCTGCCCACTATTTCGTGACCAGGTTCTTTTGATTAAGGCATTTTCAGCCTATTTTACTTATTCATTAACTTTTTTATCAACCGATACTTTTCTTAGAATTTCATCCAAGTATGCTCCCTCAAGTTTGTATCCCTTTGCATAGATTACAAAGGCAAGAATTGTTATCACTGAAGGCACAACACCCATAAGTATTCTCATACCCATAATTGTGGATGCTGTCTGCTCTACATTCGGCACATAGCCGACAATCGTGAGACCTACACCTATAAGCCATGCCGACACAGCGGATGCCGTCTTTACAAGCAATGTCTGGAAAGATGCGATAATACTTTCATTTCTGGTTCCAAGCTTCACCTGACCATAATCAATTACATCGGCGAGCATAACTGTTGTCGCTCCCAAAGTAATACCTGAACCAAGTTTATAAAGAACACCACATACACCTATAATCACAGCGTTCTGTGGAATGAAAAATCCGCTTATCACAAGACCAACAAGACCTATTGCCGGGCTGAAACTTGCGATGGCAAACACCTGCTTTTTAGACAATGCCCTTGATATCACAGGGAATATAAACAGGGCTGCAATCTCAGCGAACTGCGCCGCTGTTGTAAATATAGGATACAAATCTTCATTTCCTGTAACATACTTAAAATAGTAAATCGCAATACCACCGGCGAGCTGAACCACAAGATTATAGCAAAGCACAACGCCAATAAACACCTTTAACTGGTCATTTCCAACAATAACCTTGATTGCATCTTTGAGGGAAGTTTTCTCTGCTTTCTTTTTATTTTCTGCACCTATACAGCTTCTATCCTTTACAAAAATTACTGTAATCAGAGATGTAATCACAAAGATAACTGCAATTCCCATTGCAAGGGAAGAATATCCCTTTACCTGGTCTCCATTTCCCAAAATATTTACAAGTTTAATTGCAAAAGCACCCATCAACAGCCACGCGAGACTTGCAAAAATTCTCGGTATAACGGACATGGAATCTCTTTCCTCCTTGGTGCTTGACAAAGAAGGAAGCATTGACCAGTATGGAATGTCCATTATTGTATAAGTCATTCCCCACAAAATATACATAACTGAAAAATATATGTACATAGGAGTTCCGCTTAGTCCTGCCGGTTTCGTGAACAATAATATCAAGACAACTGCATTTAACACAGTACCGACAAGAATCCACGGTCTAAATTTTCCCCACTTGGTTCTTGTGTTGTCCACCAAAAATCCCATCATCGGGTCATTAAAAGCATCCCATATTCTGGCTACCAAAAAAAGATTTCCGACAAACAGTGGTGTCAAGCCAACTGTATCGGTAAAATAAATCATCAAAAAATAAGAAATAATCGCATAGCACAAATCTTTTCCAAGTGCGCCAATGCCAAATGAAAATTTTGAAAAATTCGTAAGCTTCATGTCTTTTCTCCCTGTAATTTTTTAATTTAAAGCTGCTTAAATTTTATTATAGTGCTTGCATAATCGCCTTTAAGCTGGAGATTAAAGCCGTTGTTCATAAGATACGCCCCACTTTTTACCACCTGTGTACCCTCAATCTTAAAAGAATACTTAGCATTTTCCACAAGACCTCTTGGTCTTACGGTTACACCCCTGTGTCCGATTTTGCTCTGCGGAAGGAATGCAAAAATCAGCCCTTCCTTGTCCTTCTTATACTCATATAAATAATAATCGTTTGCAGAAGTATTACAAAGGCGACAGAATGTACCTTCCTGAATAATCGGCCTTATCTCTTTGTACATGCCAATCATTTCCTGTGCCAAGCACACATCATCATCCGTAAATTTTAAGATATTGCAACCTATACCCAGACTGCCCATCATCGCACTGTGGAAACGGAATTTCATCGGTATCACACGATTAGAAATAAAGTTAGGACAATCTGTCACCCACGCGCGCATCGCCTTGATTGGATAAATATAAGAATATGTATCCTGTATTGTCAATCGGTCATATGCATCCGTGTTATCGCTCGTCCAAAAATCATCAAAAATTCCAAGTATTCCATAGTCTATTCTGCCGCCGCCCGACGCACATGCCTCAAACAGCACATTCGGATGCTTCTCTTTCAATTTCCTCACGATATCATACACAGCCTCAATATGCTTGTACCAGAAATCCCTGTTAAGATTTGACTGCGAGATTGGTCTGTTGGCATCCCACTTGATATAGTCAATATCATGGCTCGAAAGCAGCTCATCGAGCATATTGTAGACAAAATTCTGAACCTCCGGCTTAGTCATGTCAAGCACATACTGCCCTCTCGATGTATCACTCTCTCTGGTGTCAAAATGGTAAATCCAATCCGGATGCTCCGCATAAAGCTTCGTAGGCGGATTTACCATCTCCGGCTCAACCCATATTCCAAACAAAAGCCCCAAAGATTTAACTTCCGAAATCAATTCATCAATGCCGTTTGGAAATTTAGTGCTGTTCACATACCAGTCGCCCAGACCATTTTCAATGCCATTTCTCTCGCCAAACCATCCATCATCCACCACAAACAGCTCTGCTCCAAGCTCTTTCGCCTTTTTTGCAAGCTTTTTCTGCTCACTGCAATTGACTTCAAATCCTGTAGCTTCCCATGAATTATACAGAACCGGCCTAAGACCATCCTTTAGTATAAAATCATTTGCAAACCTATGAAGATTGTGGGTCATGGTCTCAAAACCAGATGCCGAATAACCACTGATAATTGCTGGACTTGCAAACTTTTCTCCGGAATTGAGCTTCAGACAAAAATCATGTGAATTAAGCCCAAGCTGAACCAATGTCTCGCCATACGGTGTCTGTTCCACCACTCCGCTGAAATTACCACTCATCCTGAGAGCACCAAAATATACATCCCCCGTGGTCTCCGTGGCATCTTTGTCAAGAATAAAATACGGATTGTGATTATGGCTTGAAATTCCACGTCTATTTTCAATAACTATCTTTCCATAACTTACTTTCTGCACAAACCTCTGCTGTTCCGCGCCCCAGTGACCATGCACATTTGTAAAGTTCAATCCTTCACACGGGATATGGAATTGACCGCTGTGAATTTTTTCTACTTCAATTATATCACCCGTCTCATTGCAAAGAACCACATATCTTTCTATCAAATCGTGACTATCATATACTTTATAGTGTAACTCAATTTTAAGATTGTAATGTCTATCTTTCAAATCTACAATCAGTTCATCGAATTTTTCCATATTCTCAATTCTATAACCGACATAATCGTAGACCACTTCCCTGGTGCCATCCGCAAATGTTACCTTTAGACAATGTTCCTTATATCTAAGGCTTCCATAAACCGGAAATTCCTCTCTTGTAATCTCGTACACAGGGTCATTTGTGGATACCTCCGTCAGAACCGGCATCTCAAAATCCTCCACTGCATCAATCCTCTTTCCCCAATACAGATGTCTTACCAATCCTTGGTCATCTATTCCAAACACATAACTGTTTGAAACCGTCTGTAGCAGAAATATCTTTTGTGAATTGTCAACAACAACGCTCACTATATTGTATCTCCCTTCTATATTTTGCGCATCACGTCTTACTTGATAGTATCAATTTATCATACTTTTTACTAAAAGTCAAAGAGTTTTACTCAATATTTTAGTAAATTTTACTACCGTTTTTTTGTGTAAAATATACAAAAAACACATATACAAGGCATTTATGTCTCATATATGTGTCAATAACTGCTAATTATAACTACTTATTGTATGTTTTCAATATCTGTGCTAATATAAACCAGTAAAAATAACAACTATCAGGAAAATAATTACCAAAAAATAAAACTATGACACCAGCATCAAAATATATCGAAACAATCAATGAACAAAATTTTTCCGACGCAGACCGCTTTCTCTCAGTCTGCGACAATATAATACATTCCACACATGTCGAAAATGGCATAGGCACTTTTAAAGAGAAAACTGTACATTCCATACTAAAAAATTATCTCGAACCAGACACCTCATACCATGAGATACGGACAGGACGCTATGTAGCCGACATACGCACTCCTGACGGCATCTATGAAATACAGACCAGACAATTCAATAAACTTAGAAACAAGCTTGAAGCATTTCTCCCTGAATACTCCGTCACCGTAGTTTATCCGATACCACGCATCAAGTACCTGCGCTGGATTGACGAGAAGACGGGCGAGATAAGCCCCGCCCGCAAATCTCCCAAAAAAGGAGTATTCCAGTCCGTATTCTACGAATTATACAAAATCAAGCCATATCTCACGCATCCAAACTTTCATCTGCTGCTTATGCTGATTGATTTGGAGGAATATAGATTTCTAAATGGCTACAGCAAGGACAGAAAAAAAGGTTCCACCCGAAGCGACCGTATTCCCACAGCCCTGTACGCGAGTGAAACCATTATGTCAGTATGTGATTACCAAAAACTTATCCCTGCCGAGCTTTCTGACACCTTCACCGCAAAGGATTTTGCCAAGGCATGCCATGTCAATATGACCATAGCACAGCCAGCCGTAAATGTCCTGACCTATGTAGGCGCTATAGAACATATTGGGAAAAGTGGGCGGGCATACCTCTATAAAAAAATCGATTAAAATGGCAAGTACTTATCATTGCATATCACAACTGTACCTACATATATGCGATGTTACTTTCCTATCTGTGGTGAAACTGAAGAAACCCTGTCATCAACATTATGCAAATTTCTAATATACTTCATATCTATGCGTTATATTTTCATTTTCAGTGTTATATCACTACTCCACAACAGTGGTCTATCTCATGCTGAATAATCTGCGCTGTATATCCGCTATATTTCCCATGCTTTGGCTTAAAATCGCTGTCAAGATAATCGACCTCTATCTCCTCATATCTTGTACATGCCCTGACACCGTCAAGTGACAGACAGCCTTCCTCCGTCTGATACTCTCCTGACTTTTTGGTTATGACAGGATTTACCATTGCAAATTGAAATGGTCCTACTGCCACCACAATTATTGACTTATTAACACCTATCATGTTGGCTGCCATGCCGACACATATCTCCCTGTTGGCGCGAAGTGTGTCTATAAGGTCTGTGACAACCTGCTTATCTGCTTCTGTAGCCGGCTGTGCTTTTCTTGCAAATATTTTTTTGCCTTTTACAATATTTTTTACCATAAATATTTCACTGCTCCTATTGTTTTCCCAAATATTTTACCGGGACTTCCTTGGTAAGCCACACACCGTTCTTTGAAAGAAAGAACTTATATCCATCGTCAAACATATCCTTTGCTTTCACTATGTAAAGCACGGGCTTGCCATGCCTTTTTCCTACATTTTCGGCGGTCTGACTGTCCTTTGACAAATGCACATACAATCTGCTCTTAGGTATAAGCCCCATTTTATCAATCGAGTCAACATACTTTTCGCCAGTTCCATGCCACAACTCCTCTGGCGGCTCCATCTCATCAAGCTCCACATCAACAGGTATGGAATGTCCCTGATTAGCCCTTATAAGCGTCCTATCCTCGTTAAACGAATATCTCTGCTTATTGTCCGTTCTCACAATCTCCTCGAGCATTTCCATATTAAATTTCTGCGTCCTCGCAATCCCCGCGATAAGTTCATCCACATTCGCCCATCCGTGTTCATCGAGGCTGATTCCTATTGTCTCAGGCTTATGACGCAAAATAAGGCTTATAAATTTGCTGGTTGACTTTAAATCCATAGTTTCATCTCCTCGTTTTCAAAAATATTTTAATCAAATTGAACGATTGTGTTGCATAAAACAATATAAAATTGCGCCATACTCATGTTCTTTTCTATAATTCTAATTATATAGATATTTTATCTATAACTTTACTCAGCACATTACCATGGCACAAATTTCATAACTTCAATACCTCGTCAACCTCCTCCTGCGTGAGAGTTCCTATATGTGCCAAAGTATTTCTCGCATTTTTTAGCACTGTCACACGCCTTGCGTCTTCCTTGTCGACATTTATTTTTCCGCATGAAATCAGATATGCCATTGTTCCAATTTCAACCTGTGAGGCTTCACTAAATTCCTCTCCATAAGCAGCTTTTAATGGCAACAGGCTCTCAATATCTTTTCTATATTTTTTTATGATTGCACTTCGCTGTTTTTCCACAAGCGGAAAAATCACTTTTATCTGCGCCTCCCACAGTCTATCATTCAAATGTTTTTCGGTTGTCGTGACACAAAAATCTGTCCTGTCACTTCTAAAATTCTCCTCGACAATCTTATTTAACACCAAAACTGGAAAGTTTAAAAATTCCCGTCCCTTTGCTATGCACATTGAGGACAGCTCGACATCATCCGGTATCATCAATGTCACCGCCTCGGCAAGATACTGTTTGAAAATTGCACTTTCTTTAAGTTCAGACGCGACAAGCATATTAAAAAGATAATTGTCATAGTACTCTATATTTTTCTCATAGCTCACTATACGGATACCCTTTTTTTCCTGCAAATTAACCGCATCGAAAGTTTCAATTATAAACAGACATCCTTGCTTATTTTTTCCAAGTGCCTTATTATATTCATCGACAAACTTATACCATCTTTTCACCTGTCCGGCATCCGCGCCATAAATCCATAATATATACTGATTGAGCGGTATATCATCACTTCCCGCAAGAAATTCAGGATATCCTATTCCCGGACGGTAGTGAGCCCTTTTCTCCGACTTGCAAAACTCGTTAAAAAGGTACTCGCCGGGGTCATCCCCCACGTCCATAATATTTTTATATGAACGTGTTGAATTTGCCCTTACAACTTCATTTGAAACAATCTCCTGCATGGTTGTATACCACGGAACATTTTTTGGTAACTGGAGCAGAACACTCCTGCCATTTTGAATGTTGTCAACTATGAGTTCCAAAAAATGTGCCGCATTTGTAACTTTATTCCACCATATTTCATCCATCGTTTAATCCTCCATATACTGTACAAGCTTATTTTCCACCTCAGTGGAAGTTCCCATCAACTGGAAGAAACTATATCTGGAAAAAAGATACATATCATTCACTGTCTGCCTTAAAATATTTAACTCCACAAGCTCCTGCATAAGACCGCTGATAAATATCTCGGTCTGGGAGGCAATCTTCTTTACGCTGTACTCCTTTGCCGCGTCAATGATATCATTGGCAGAAAAGCCCTCTATCTCTGAGGCGGAGTTGGTGTTCTGGTGATAAAGATATGCCATAAGCAGAGCTATTATGTAATACATGTTGTCGTCGCCCAGTTTTAGCGTAATCTCAAATTTTTCACGGATTTCCTTTCTAAATCCCGGGTCGGACAAAACCTTTCTGATATGCGTAGGATTTACAGTATATACAGGCGTATCTATCTGATTGTAACCTGCATAGTCGTCTTTGCGCATAGCCTCGATAAGCTTTGCACAATATAGCTGTATAAGCCCCGGAAAATAATTTGTCTCCGCCAAAATAAGTGAAATAAGCGACTGATGGTTCTTATCATCAGGAAATCTAAGTCCCAGATAATTTAACGGCACTTCAAGAAGCTGCCTTGCCTCCCTCTTGCCAAAAGGCTTTATTGTGATGGATGTCAGATGTGTGAGCACGCTGTTATTTGACAGTGCCGCATCCCTCTTAAATCTCACAATGTTGTGAAGTCCCGCAATTACAAACTTAAATCTGTCCATACCCACACTCTGGATGTCCTTTAAGGCATCAAACGGCTGGAAATTTACCTCCTTTTGCGCACAGCTCTCGATAAACACATCCGCCTCATCTAAAAGCAGAAGCAGATATGGAATATGTGAAGGGGCATCATTCTGCAGTCTTCTTCTTATTGCTCTGGACAAATCATCCCAATCTGTTGTGTCGATATCATCGGTCAAAATTCCGGCATCAAACAGCTCATGCCCTATCTTTCTTGCCGCGCTCTTATAATCACAGCCCTTGATATCAATAAGTACAGCCCTGTCATCATTCTCATCACTGTCTATATCCATCTTCGCTTTCTTTAGCAAAGCCGACTTACCGAGCTGACGACCACCATACACAATATTTACACCCGACGGTGACTCAATCTTTTCAAGCTCGTCTTTTCTTCCCATAAATATCTCAGGAGGTACAGTATCATTCGATGACCACACATACGGCTGACAATATGCAAACGGCATCATCGTGTACATCAATATCTGGTTGATAAACTGCTCGCTGTAATTATTAGCCAGGAACATAATGAGCACTCTGTCTAAAACTGCAAATATCTTATCGCCAAGCTCCGACTTAATCTTTCTTGCAAGCCTTCTTCTATCTGACAATGGAAGTGCATAGTCGAGCAGAACCAATGTATTTTTATTTCCGGAAATATTCTTAAATTCCTCTAAAAGACGGTCAGAGTCATACTTTCCAAGCAGGCATACAACTCTGAATCCCTGTTCAGCCGCCTTAGAGCCGAACGCCGCAATCGGATGTCGATAATTGACTCTTCTGCCCTCAACAGCCTTAACTAATACGCTGTAATTCTCAACCTTTCCAATCTTAGGCTGCTCTTTTACCTCAGCACCTGCAAATCCAAGTGCCTCCAGCAGATTTTTAAGCTTGCTCTCACCTAATGACTGCCCGTTTGACATCCAGTTGTCAATCAGCCTCTTAGCCCCCTTGTCATCCTTATTGCGGATGCGAAGATTTTTTACAAGGTCGCTTAACTTTTTGTTGCTGTATGCAACCGACTTATAATTATAATCATACTCGTCAATAAACTTCTGAAGATAGTCTGTACTGAATACCTCAATATCCTCCTCCGGCTCATCGCTGTTTATTCTCGACATCAAATCCTCAGCCACCGTGTAATTCTGTGCATCAATCATATCCTGAATCTTGCCAATGCGCTCATCAAAAGCTGCACCATTTGCGCCCTGCTCCTTAAGCTTTGCAAGCTCCTTTAAAAGCGCTTCGCCCCTTACCTTAGCGTCCTCATGTATCTTCTCTCTGTATCGCTCAAGCACCATATTAAAGAAACCATAATTTTTTGACTCCTTCGCATATCCGAACCACTCATTTGCAATCTTCTGGATTTTTTCCTTCCTGTTTTCCCTTGTCTCCTCTATCTGACCATAACTCTGTGCAAGCTCCAAATTCTCAATAAACGCATCAAGCTTTAATTTGGCATCCTTCTCCGCCTGCTCTTCAGACTTTTTAATATTATACTTGTCCTCATAAGAAATGCCTCTCGTATCCTCAAGATACCTTATAATCAGCTCTGCTGTTCCGTAGTCGTCCCCATAATTATTAAAAATATCGTCAAGTTTTTCCTCAAACGAAACAAGTTCTGCCTTAGAGTGCTTTAAAATACGATTGCTAAGTGACAGCTCAGCAAAATCGGCAAACTTTCCTCGCATATCCGGCAGATACTCATCATCAAGAAGCACATCATTTCCTCTGAGAAAATCAATATAATAGTACTTGTGCCAACTTTCATCGTATGTCCCATCAATGCGCGATATAAGTTCATCAATGGTCTCTTTCAAAACCTTTGCTCCTGCTGCCTCGGCTGTGTCCGATGACTGTATCTTCGCCTCAACATCCTGTGCTGCCTTCGCCAAATCCTCAAGAAGTGCCTTTTTTGTTGAATTGTAGACTTTTTCTCCATCATCATCCGCAAGGTTTCCTGTCGCATCGACAAGCATAACCCACTCACACATAAGCTTTAACACCTTTTCTATGGCATTTATAAGATTATTTCTCAGGTCGCTCATCAACGGAGTGGACTTATACTGGTTTCCGCTATTAGCCTTATCCCAGTGCGCATCAATAAACTTATTTAATTTTAGTGTGTCAAGATTAGAATACTCGAGCGAACAGCCGTCGCTTATAAAATTTTGTGCAAGATAATCTCCTGCAAGTTCAGCCATATCATATTCCTTGTCAATGATAGCCCCAAGATAGCTTGCCATATCCCCGTCATTTGCAAATATCATCTTCCATGTCGTCACAAATCTCCTTACATGCTTATTATTTCTAGGCTGACCGACAACATACGAATCATAATATGACTTTGCAGTAAATGCCAAGGCATCCAGCTCTTTGTCCACAGCCATCTTATCCTTCACCCTGTATGCGGCATACACGTCCACTCCCTTATGCACATTTTCCTTGAACATTGCCAAAGAATACACAGCGTTAGTCAATGCCACGCTTTCACTCACAACAGGAATACTCTTAACACTCGCATGTAACGCTTTTAACATATAGTCATAGCTGACATGGTTCATAAAGAAATTTCTTATACTTGCGGCAGCCATCAGATATTTTGTAAATACATCATCCTCTGCCTGATACAGCTCAAATATCTTCTGGGAACTGTATGAGCACCGCATCCAAGGCGCGTTTACAGCGTATGCAAGTTTCTCGTATGTATGCGAAATGTTGGCATCATCCTCAATCATTGACCTAAGATATGTAGTCGCACAGTACGTCTTTTCGTCAAGTATCATCTGATAAGTATTGCCCATGACATCGCTCTTATCAATTATTCTGTTTTCTTTGTGGGTTACATCCCTGTCAAAGATATTTTCTTCTACATTAACATTTTTCGGTGCAATATCATCAAAATTATTTTTTTCCGGTGCAACCTTTTCTGAATTTATATTTACCTCCGACTGCTCCACAGATTTAGTTTTTTCCACTTGAGCATCAACAACAGTCGCGCACACTTCTGTATCTGCGCCGTCCTCATCTATCAATGATGCTGCATCCTGCTGTGCGCTTTTTTCATCGCATGGCTCAAACAGCTTATCAAATTCAATCTCCTCATCCGTCTCATACACAAAATACTTGTCCTCTGTCAACGAATAATAAAAGATTTCTTCCAACTCATAATCAATAGACGTGTTTTCCATAAAAAATTCAGCTAAAAGCCTTGCATATTTCCTGTTAATGCCCGCAAACAAAAAATGCTCGTTTTTTATCTCGTCGATATATCTGCCAACTGTATGTACATAATCGTCCACATCCACGGCATCCGCAAAAAATGCCCCTGTGACAACATAAGCTTTATCCCCTGTTCCAGCCAAAAACCTGCTGGCAAACACTTCACGCTCCAACATCTGCGAAACGCAAACCGCATCAATATCAAGCTTTTCCTCATAACGTGTCAAAAGCTTGGAAAAAGCAATCCTCACAAGCACTGGATTTATAAAGTCCTCAACCTCTCTACCACTGTCATGCACATAATTTATCCTTATAAACGCTCTCGCTTCCTTTGACATAAGCGCCTTTAAACATCTTTGTGACATACAGTAAAACGAACCTATGCCGTCAACCCCATACTCTCTTATATAACCCTTATTCTGCAGGTAGGCAAACGAATTATATACCTCCTCTATCGGTGCCTGTGTTATGACAGAGACTAACTCCGGCGTAACCGAATTAAACTTATCCATGCACTTTAAAGATACTACATTTTCCGCAGCATTTTTCGCCTTTATCTCATTTACAAAAATCTTGCTCCCGGTTTTCTTGCTCTCCGCACTGCTTGCATTTAAAAAGAATGGCTTATCAAATACCCCTTTAGTAATAATAAGACCTTTCTCAATAATATCTTTCTGAAAATCAAACTCTAAAATGCCTACATTTTTCGGAAGTTCAGGCTTTACCTCTGCCGATAATTCGTCTGCTGCTTTCTCGACTGCCTCAACGGCACCATCTTTTTTGTCTGTACTGCACCCACTGTCTGATTTTTCCTCATGCTGTATTTCTTTATCTTCGGCGTTTATATCTATCTCGTTGTTATTCTCCTGTCCTTTCACTTCATCCGCAAAAGAGGTGTCTTTTTCACTATGATTTTTCTCCAATGTAGCAGTATCATCTTCTATACACACTTTGTTTTCCGGCAATCTTATTGTTTTTGACAAAAATGCCTTCGCAAGCAGTTCATTTTCAAACCACTTTGACAGTTCAAACATAAGTGAAACCACTTTTGTCTGGTTCTTCTCAAGAATTGCCTCTGTAAACTTCTTATAAGAAATCAGTTCGCTTTCCCTGTCATCCGTATAATTATCCAAAATCTTCTGCATATCAGCTTTCTTAGCATTAAGCAGAACCCTTGTCTCCTCGTCATCCGTCTCAAGGAGCAAAAACCTCTTATACTCCGCCAACTTAGCCTCAAGCTCAATATCGCTTATCGCCTGCGCAATCTTCGACTCTATCTCACCAATATCGTCTGATAACTCCTCGCCAAGTTCGACCTGCGAGTATAATTCCTTACACTGTTCGTTCATGTTGTTGACTTCAAGCAGTCCCGCAACTACGCGCTCCGATGCCTCCGTCGATATCAGCTTTCTGCGTTTAACGCATGATGTCACTATATCTAAATCTTTTTTCAGTTCTGACATCTTTTTTGATATCGAGTCAAGTAAATTTTTCACTTCCAAAAGTTTTTCAATCTTGTCCACGTTAAACCTCCATTTTCAATTTAATCAAATATTCCGAATATACTTGCAATACGGATATCCGCTGCATCCATAAAATTTCTCTTTTGTAAATTTTCCAGATATTTATTCTTCCTCCGGATACTTAAATCCCCACTGCTTTCTAAACTCCGTCATCATATCCATTACATCCTTTGTGTAAGATAAAAGCATACAATCCGCATC
The DNA here is from genome assembly GCA_050874385.1 of Eubacteriales bacterium. Classification (GTDB taxonomy): domain Bacteria; phylum Bacillota; class Clostridia; order Lachnospirales; family Lachnospiraceae; genus CAG-882. The sequence continues at coordinate 21,300 of JBNMKO010000017.1, read as the reverse complement.
GCCATTTATCGCTCTTTCCATATCCATAAGTTCATAAACCAAAGCATCCGAATTAAGTCCCTCACTTATCAGTTCTTTTTCTCCTGTCTCGGCGTAGGTTATTGTTGCTTCCCATGCCCTTGGGTACTCCATAACCTCAATATATCCTTTTTCGCATGATATCACGCCTCTCTTAGGCTGTTTTGAGTGAAGCGACAACATCACCGTCGCCATCTGTCCATCATCGTTCATAAGAAGCAGTCCAGCCTGCTCATCAACCCCCGTAGATGCCATTTTTACCTGCGATAAAAGTTTTGTCGGCTTTTTTGTCATAAAATATCTGATAAACGAGAGTGCATACACACCAATGTCAAGCATCGCCCCTCCTGCCAGATTTCTATTAAAAAATCTGTTGTTCATATCATATTCCTTAAAACTGCCGAAATTCATTGTAATCAGGTTGACTTTCCCAAGTTTCCCAGAATTAACAATCTCCCTAAGCTTCTTATATAGCGGCATGTGATAGATGGTCATCGCCTCCCCGATAACCACTTTGTTTTTATCTGCAAGTGCCATCGCCTCATCAAGCTCACCACTATTTAACGTAATTGATTTCTCGACAAGAATATGCTTACCGTTCTCAATCGCCCTTCGCATAAATTCAATATGCGTGTTATGTGGTGTTGTTATATAAATTACATCCACATCCGGGTCTGCAAACATATCATTGAAATCATCGTACACTTTTTCAATTCCATATTTCTTTGCAAACTCAACCGCCTTTTTATATGTCCTATTTCCAACGGCATATATATTTTTTCCATTCTTTTTAAGCGCAGCCGCCATCTCATTGGCTATCACACCTGTGCCAAGTACAGCCCAACGGATTTCTGACATGATATTTCACTCCTTTTCATCTCAATAAGAATATTGTATTACATTGTTAAAACAATAGCAATATCAATCTGAATTTCATAAAATTTGTAATCAAAGCCACATGTTCCAGTCCATTTTATTGATAAAAAGTACCTCCAAAAAATCTCCACAACAAAAAATCCGGCATGTCAAAACAATGCCGGAATATACACACCTATCCATATTTTTTATAACCATTCAAGCCTTGTGACATAAGCCACGCTTTCTTTTACGAAAATGGGCACCTGAAACCGAACTTCATGCCCTGCACCTAGGTGCAAAGTTTTTGGCAGATATAAGTGAAACATTATAAACCATCCTGAAATGAAACCATAGACAATAATTCATAACACAATAACAAAATAAGCCATAACTTTAACAATAAACAATGCTCTGTTAACACCTACTCTAATATTGTAATATTGTTAAGCTTCATCATAATCTGCCCGGAAAATTTTTAAAAATTTTTAATTTTTATACATCCACTTCAAACTCAAATGTCTGGTTGTACTTATCAAGCGCTATCTGCATAGCCGCTATCTCAGCATCTATGCGCTCGTATTCACTCTTTACAAGTTCCAAATCATAATTTATGTACTGGTACTCGGGAGCGGTCTTTCTCGGATTGTATGCACCTGAATTGATTCTGGTCTTTGACGACTGCTTTCTCAATTTGTCAAGAAATACCTTGCGTCTGTTAAGCTGTGCCATCTTCACAAGAATTTCATCGATTGTCATGGTGCTTTGCCCCACCTCAATTCTGTTGGTCACATTATTTACATTGATGGCATGCTTAATCTTGACAATCTTCTCATCAATCTTAGCTATCTCTCCCGCCACCGTCGCATAATCGTAATCAGGAATTACAGGCTCCTCGTCAAGCGCCGCGATATACACACAGCCCTCATTCTCTTTATTCTGCCAAAATTCTTTGTCATCATTAAGTTTCTTCAATACCTTGTTTGCATAAGCCGATGTCATGGTGGTCATGTTCGTATCGTCCTTTCTCTAACTGACATTTATTAACCTTGATATAATTTTACATCTGTGTTTCGTGCAAATCAATATACCAACAGTTTAACTTATTTCCAAAATCATTTTATTTGATACTTTTCTAAAAAATTTTTCAAAATTTCGCTAATAATCTTTTGCTATCTCTCCCTCTATTCCATACATTTTTTTGAATTTATCGATATCCGCAGAATTTTTTATCAACATAATCTCTTCTATTTTTCCTGTGTGAATATCCTTAAATCCTGCGACCTGCTCACCATTACAAATGCTTGCCTTTATTACGGGTATTTTATTGTTCTTGTCATACGATTTCACAATACCTTTTCTTTTAAACAATCCCATTTAAACCGCCCCATTCATTTTTCATGCACTAATTTCCGCCTTCACATTTACATCAATCACGATAATCTCATCAATCGGAACCTCAAGAACTGCCGACAGCACAACCAGATTGTCGATGGTCGGCATTGCCGTTCCGTGCTGCCATTTGTAGATAGCCTGCGGTGTCGTAAATCCAAATATATCCTGCAAATTTTTTACTGTCAGACCCGCTGCCTGTCTCAGCCTTGTAATATTTCTTCCGGTAGCTGCCATATCTATAGTAGGTATATTTGTAAACACATAAATCCTCCTCCCCTGCCTCGCACGTCTTAATTTGCCTTAAAATTATATATAGGTTTCATAACATCAATGACATCAACCGACTCCTTGATTACATCAATAATGTCGTCAAGGCTCTTATATGCCATCGGTGCCTCGTCAAGTGTACTCTCATTGATTGAAGTGGTATAAATACCCTTCATTGTCTCCCTGTACTCGTCCATGCTAAGGTTTTCCCTCGCCTTGGTTCTCGACATAAGTCTTCCCGCTCCATGCGGCGCAGAATAATTCCACTCCGGATTTCCCTTGCCTATAGCTAACACACTTCCGTCCCTCATATTTATCGGTATAAGCACCTTCTCCCCGCTGTGGGCTGCAATCGCGCCCTTTCTGAGTATCATTTCATCGGTATCAATATAATTATGGATTGTGTGAAATGCCTCGCCCCCAGCCATTCCGGTTCTCTCCAAAATAACTTCTGCCATCTTCTCGCGGTTTCTCCTCGCAAATTCCTGACATATCTTTACATCATGAAGATAGTCATCAAGATATTTTCCTGAAAGAAAACATAAATCCTCCGGCATGCTCGTCTCGGACTCATATACCTGAAAATGAAGCTGCTTTAATGCAGCCTGAATTTCACTTCTTCTTCCCTGCTCCTTGTAGGTTCTTATAATCTCATCTCGTTTTTCAAGATAATCATCATAACCTCTGTCAAGCTTGATTGCCAAATCCTGATAAAACTCTGCCACCTGCTTGCCAAGATTTCTTGAGCCTGAATGAATTACAAGATACTTCGTTCCATCCTTTGCCTCGTCTATCTCTATAAAATGATTTCCGCCGCCGAGAGTTCCAAGCGAGCGCTCAAGCCACTTTGTCTCTTTCAATTCCCTGTAGCAGACAAGCCTTGTCAAATCAAATTTCTCCTTGCGCCCATCCCACACATTCATTCCTGATGGAATAAAATGCGCCGCCTCGTCAAACTTTTCAAAATCAATATCCGCCTTGCCAAGGTTCACCGTGTACATACCACAGCCGATATCAACTCCCACAACATTCGGAACCGCCTTATCTTTTATTGTCATTGTGGTTCCAATGGTACAGCCCTTGCCGGAATGGACATCCGGCATAATGCGGATTTTTGACCCCTCGGTCATAGGGTAATCGCACATGCGCCTTATCTGCTCTATCGCGGCATCCTCCACCACTCTCGCATAACAGATGGCTGTGTTCACCTTTCCTTTGATTTCAATCATATCCATAATTTTTGCCCCCTTTTTATTGAAAATAATATTTTATTATCATATCTAAAAATATACAAAAAGCCACCTAACATGTGTACTTCACACAAGATAAGCGGCTCGAGATACATATATAAGATTGTCATGTACTAATCTATGATAGTCAAACATCCATAATCACAGTATTCTTTTTAAGCTTATTCTTATCTGAACACACAAAACCAAAGCACCACTCTTTATCTAACCTGAGAGCCGCACTTTCTGACCATTCCGTATTTAAATAACTTATTCGAACAACTGTGAACATGGCTTTTCCTTTCCTGAATCCATTTTGTGGAATCCAACTTTTTTGTTAATGATATGATAACACATTTAGAGCGGTTTGTCACTATACCTGTGGTATAATTCAATAGTTGCTAACTCCTGAGGCTGTGTGGTATTGTATGCTATGTTATATTAAAGCTTTTAAATCTTCAAAAAAAATTCTTTTTCCTTTTGAAATAAACCTTCCTTTATTTCATAAAACAATTTGTTATATGTACTCACTTCTGCGGTCTTCTGCATTATAAACATAATCTTCTGTGGTCGCAAACAATAATTCATAATTGAACTATTTAACATAGTTGTCGGCATCGGCAATTTCGTTTTATCCGCCTTATTTGTTCCTTTCACTTTTATTCTCGAATCGTATCCTATTACACCATTTATATTTCCTGTAGCCATTTCAAAATCATTATCACGAGTTACTAAATCCTTACTTCCTATCTTATAACACTTACCACATCTTAAATCCAGCATTTCTCGCATAACAGCCACTTTTGAATACATTGTATTGGCATCTCTCCTTGGCTTGCAATCTTCTTTGGTTATTGTTCCATTTTTACAAGCTTCATAAAAATCAACTGCACTCAATGTTTCACTTTTTATTCCTGCAAGGTGCATAAAATTGTTCCTGCCAAAATGAACCTCATAATAATCATACGGTTTTGTTTTATTTTCTCTAAAAATAAACAATAAAGATGTATCTGCATATTCGGAATATAATACTGCACTTTTATACAATATAGATATTAGTTCTTCTGAAGTTAATATCTTAGTATTCTGTACATTATACTTCATTAATTCTCCTTAACGTAAAAGAGAAACCTTTGTATCAAAGGTTTCTCCATAAATTTCAAATAACTGGTTTCGTTATGGTGCTTTGCCACCAAATCACAGGCTTCTCACCTGTCCGGCTTTATTATCCTCTATGCTAAAGAGTAATTGCAAAGTTTTTACGTTGCCAGTGCAACGGAAGCAAACACCTTATGCTTCGTGTCCTGTTATCAGGAAGAGAATTATCTCTTGGTATTTATATTATATTAAATATGACAAATAATATCAACTGTTTTTTTAAATTTTTTCTCATATATTTGCATTTTTTCTACAAGTTTCTTGCTAAAATATCTTTACAACCATATATCAAGATTGTTTGCGTATATGATGTTTGAAATTTTGTGAAAAGAGTGATACTTGTATATCAAAAATCTTCATCGCAATAACGTAATGACGATATTTTTGCGTAACATTTATCACAATAGGCATATTTTTCATTCCACGAAATTCTGTTGCCACATCGCCTGCATCTGTTGGCAAATTGGGATTTTTCGCCCTTTAGCAAGTCTATGATTTCTAACGAAATTTTTTCTTTATCTTCTCTTATCCGCTGTACATCAACATTATAATTCATGCTCTTACAAAAACTGTAAAATAAATCCAACTTTTTATAGTAAATCTCAAGCTCTCCTAAATCTGTTGTTGTTTTAATTTTAGGATACGCATTGCAAATATCCATTTCATTATGCATTAAATTTATAAGCTGTAACCACATCAACTTTAAATTTTCATCTTTCTCATCAAACGGAATATTGCACAATTTATATGCCATGATATTGTCAAAATGATAATATGTCAAATTTGAATAAAGTGCCAATTCCCTCGATACATCCTTTTTCACAAAAGGCTCCGGCATTTTGACTTTTTTAGCCCATTCCCTTAACAGTGTGCCATAAGTCTGCTTATTTTGAAGAAGTTCCTCAAAAAATCCAACTATAATTTTATCTATCGGAGTAGCTTCCTCAGAAAGATTTCTTTTAATTTGTTTCAAGGAAATTGCGCCCTGAAGTGCATTGACATATCCTGTGTCAAACATTCCCCGCCGTCCGGCTCGCCCTGCAATCTGCTTAAACTCTGAAACAGTCAGTTTTCTTCTTTCGTGCCCATCAAACTTCTCACCCTGCATAAATACAATTCTTTCTATAGGCAAATTTAAACCCATGCCTATCGCATCTGTTGAAATAACAACATTTGTCTTGCCGTTTCTGAATTTTTCCGCTTCACTTATTCGCACTGAATACGGCAGCGAGCCATATATAATAGATACACTTATGCCTTCCTTTTCCAAATCTGCCGCCAATGACAGAACAGCTCTTCTTGAAAAAACTATAAGTGCATCATGGTTTCTAACTCCTGAAAAATAACTGTTTTCTGCAATCAAAGGATTTTCTCTTTTATGAATTTTAACTTCATATTCATCTTTACATGCAATAATAAGCTGCTCCAAAATAGACAGTCCTTCCGGCGCTGTAATGACATGAACTATTTTCGCACATACACCCATAATAGCCCTTGTCCAGCTATCTCCCCTGTCTCTATCACCTAACATTTGACATTCATCTATAACAGCTATGTCATATTCTTTGTCCAGACAAACCTTCTCAACCGTTCTAGACTCAAAATCCGCATTTTCTATAATATTTTCTTCCTCACCGGTCAACAGTGAGCACTGGCATCCCTCATCATTTAACCGGTCACATACCTCCATCGCCAAGAGTCTCAACGGTGCCAAATATACACCACTTTCAGCGGTTTTTAAAGCCTGTAGTGCATCATATGTTTTGCCTGTGTTAGTCGCGCCAACGTGAATAACAAACTTTCTATGCATGGGCTTTGCTTTTGGATAATAATCCATGATATCCGGCATATCATCCATAATGTGCTCATTGCGTGAACGTGATTTTGGCTTTGAAACTTTTCCAATGCACTCAAACACCTCTCTTGCACTGTACAGATTGCCATACCCATACCCCGAAGACCTTTTATAAGTATCTGTTACATGCAGCATACCTTTATCAACCAGTTTTTTTAACTGATAAGGTGTTATATCCAAAATTTCTGTCACATCAGAACTTGTCAGCTTTAAACCCGCCATCTCAATAAATTCATCTACATTATTTTCATTTATTATTTTTAAAGCTGTCTCCACATAGTCATTTTTCTTCCATTTCCTGTCATACTCAATATCATTTCCTTTCAGAAAATTTTGCAGACCCGCAATGGTCGCATATTGTATATGATTTTTTACATACAACATTTTGTCCATAAATTACTCTCCTTCTATGTATTTTTATTAGGCATTTAACCAAATCAAGTAAGTCCCCTGCTTCAATTGCGAAGAGCAATAAGCAGCATGTGGGGACTTGCTTGTATCAGGAGGGGTACAAGCCCCTCCTGATAAACTGCGAAGCAGTTATTTGGTTATGAGCAAGCAGCGAAGCGGATTGCGAATATCCACTTGACTAAATGCCACAACCCATTGATTTTACTGGGTTTTTGTGCTTAATTTATATAAACTTTCTCTCCAAAAGTGGTAAAATAAATAGGCGGTTGGAAAACTCATAAAATAATAACGGACGTTATATAATTATAAAATTGAGTTTTGCAATTACCTGATTTTTGTAATAAAGTTTGGGAAAATTAGTGTAAATGAATTTCACCGATTAAATAAAAAATAAAAAGATAAAAGAAAGTTCCCGGCAAATAGCCTTGTGAACTTATATAAATCCGAAAAAATGCCGAAAGCCAAAACAAACCTTCGGCATCTTTCAAAAAATGGAGTAGACGGGAATCGAACCCGTGTCCGAACCACCGTCCATCGTCCTTCTACAAGCTTAGTTAATCTTTTTGAAATTGCAGTGCAACTTCCATTCCCTCCATGCAGCTCCGGTTAACAGGATTTGCACTTTAGTAGCTTCATAATACGCCCGCGGGTTCAAAGCTTTGCCCGTGTCGTTTCCTACAAGTTCGACGCTCGGTTCCTAACGTGTAGGTGCGCTAGGTCGAACGGCTGCCATTAGGCAGCGATTGCTAAATTATCTTCAGCGTTTAATTTTAATTTGGCATTTAACGCATTCCGTGCGGCTTGCTTCTCCGACTTCAAATAGCCCGTCGAAACCTTTACTACCCCGAACGTCTTAGTAGAGATTTTTTACCTTGAAATCCTTCTCTGCCTCTCTTCGCTGGTCTTTCTTGGCAATGGTATCTCGCTTGTCGTAGAGCTTCTTGCCTCGTCCAAGACCGACCTGAATCTTTACAAGGCTGCCTTTTAGATAGACTTGAAGCGGTACAAGGGTATAACCCTTCTGGGATACAGCTCCCAGAATCTTGTTGACCTCATGTCTGTGAAGAAGAAGCTTCTTAGGTCTTAGAGGGTCTCTGTTGAAGATGTTGCCCTTCTCATAAGGGCTTATGTGCATGTTATATACATACACTTCCCCGTCCTCTATGCGGATGAACGCCTCTTTCACACTGCACTTTCCCATACGGATTGACTTGACCTCCGTACCGTGAAGAGCAACGCCCGCCTCCCATGTGTCCTCGATAAAGTAATCAAAGTAGGCTTTTTTATTGTTCGCTATTAACTTGTAATTATCCTTATCGCCCATAGTTTTTCTTCCCTTCTGTCAACAATCAGAATTATACCACATATACCTGTCAATTTGCAATGTATATTTTTAAATTAAACCAACAGTTTAACCTAGTCGGCAATGTTCTGCCAGCCAATGCCGCATCACAGCAATATACATACACGCACAACCAATCTTTTATTTCTGCACAACCTCAAAATCGATTGTCCTCATAAGCTTATCCGTTCCCACAACCTCGACGGTGACCTGCTGTCCGAGCTTGTAAGTGCGGTGGCTCACCTCGCCGTAGAGCTCATAGTGTGTCTCGTCAAAGATATAGTAATCGTCGTCCAAGGTATTTATATGCACCATTCCCTCTATTGTGTCAGGCAGCTCCACATAAAATCCGTAAGCCGTAACGCCAGAGATTACGCCGTCGTACATATTTCCTATGCGTGATGACATATACTCAACCTTCTTTAGCTTGTCGGTGTCTCTCTCTGCATCGTCAGCCCTGCGCTCCATAATGCTCGAGTTCTTTGCGACATCCGGCAAAATGCGCTCGTAGTGCTCTATGCGTCTTTCACTCAGCCCACCATGAAGATTTTCCTTGATAATTCTGTGGATTTGAAGGTCAGGATATCTTCTTATAGGTGATGTAAAATGGCAGTAATATTTTGCTGAAAGTCCAAAGTGTCCCGTACATTCCGTGGAATACTGCGCCCTCTTCATGCTTCTCAACGTAAGCCTTGATATAAGCGGTTCCTCCGGCGAGTCCTGTATTGACGCGAGAAGCTTTTGAAGCTCCTTCGGATGGACATAATCCTGTCCGGTGTGAATTGAATAGCCAAAGTTGTTTATAAAAGTGGCAAGGCTTTTTATTTTCTCCGGGTCTGGGTCATCGTGTGTTCTGTAGACAAACGGAAGCTCCTGCCAGAAGAAATCCTCAGCGACAGTCTCATTTGCCGCGAGCATAAAATCCTCGATAATTCTCGTGGCTACATTGCGCTCATAAGGCTTGATATCTATAGGCTTTCCATTTTTGTCCAAAATAATCTTGCTCTCAGGAAAATCAAAGTCGATTGAGCCCCTGTTCTCCCTTCTGCTTCTTAGAAGCTCCGAGAGCTCTTTCATAAGAAAGAACATATCTACAAAATCAGCATATTTCTCTTTTTCATCCAAATCGTCATCCGCAAGAATTTTCTTCACGGAAGTGTACGACATACGGCGGTCAACATTTATAACCGACTCGCATATTCTGTGACCTACTATATTTCCCCTGAAATCAATGTCCATCACACAACTAAGCGCCAACCTGTCAACGCCCTCGTTGAGCGAACAGATACCGTTGGAGAGCTTGTGCGGCAGCATAGGGATAACTCTGTCCACAAGATATACGCTCGTCCCCCTGGCCCTCGCCTCCTTGTCGAGCGGCGAGTTCTCCGTGACATAATTGCTCACATCCGCAATGTGCACACCAAGCGTGTAGCCATTCTTATTCTTTGAAATGCTGATTGCGTCGTCGAGGTCTTTTGCGTCCTCGCCGTCGATTGTCACGGTCTGAAGCGCACGGAAATCAACCCTGCCGGCACTCGCCTTTGAGTCGACACTGTCAGGAATTGCCCCAAGACTGTCCATAACCTCCTTAGGAAACTCCACAGGTATATCGTATGCCGCGATAATTGACATTATGTCTGTTCCCGGGTCATTTACATGACCTAAAATCTCAATTATTTTTCCCTCCGGCTTATGAGTATCATCACCGTAGCTTGTAATCTTTACAACCACCTTATGTCCATCAACCGCACCCATGTCCGAGCCCGCCGGAATATATATATCCTTCAGGAAATGCTGGTCATCAGGTCTCACAAAGCCGTAGCTTTTTGACTTCTGGTAATAGCCCACAAGATGGTCTGCGCCATGCTCCAATATCTTTATAACTCTTCCTTCTCGTCTCCTGCCCTGATATTTTTCACAGGTTATCACAATCTGAACCCTGTCGTGGTGAAGTGCCCCAGCCGTATACTTTGCCGGTATGAACACATCGTCAGGCTCACCATCTATAGTCACAAAACCGAAACCGTTGGGATGACTCTCAAACACACCCACTATCTGCGACGCATCCGGCTTCATATACTTTCCTTTTTTTGTGATTGTAAGCTTTCCCTCAGCCACAAGGCTGTTTAACACCTTCTCAAGCTCTGCTCTGTCCTCCTTTGCCACATTTAAGAAAATGGCAAGCTCCTTTATCTTCATAGGAACATACAGTTCATCGTGAACCAGCTCCACTATCATCTTTTTTCTCTGCTCAAATAATTCGTCCATATTCCCCTCCAATCTATACAATAAGCATTTAACAAAATCAAATTTTTCACTATACCTTTGTGTAACGGATAAGCTGCACAACGTACCTCGTCAGCCATATTATATATTTACGCAAAAACACCCTCACAGTATCATCTGCAAGGGTGTTATCAACTAAAATACATTAAGAAGTAACGCTATGACAAGAAAAGCAATCGCCGCAATCGTAGTAAACTTCTCAAGCTTACCCTCAACTGAACGTCCCTTATTCCTGCCCCAGTATGTCTCAGCCGCGCCGCTTATCGCGCCAAGTCCTGCGCTCTTACCTTCCTGAAGTCACTATTGCCGATAAAGCTATACAATCAAGTACAAAAATCACTGTCAATATTATCTTCAAAACTGCCATGGTTCACACCTCCTAAGCCAATATACCAATATGTGCCATCCCTGCAAGTAAAACTGATTTACCGCGCAAAAAGAGCACCAACTTTATCCATATTAGCATAGTCGGCGCTCTTTTTCAAGTGTTATTTTTATATCTTCTTTTCTTTACGGTTTATATAAAATATTTTTTCGTATAATTCAGATATTCGCAATCAGCTTTGTTTCCTGCCAATATCCTATTTTTTACTACCACAATATAGTCATTTATTTAACAATAAGTGACTTTCCTGTCATCTCCTCAGGCTGTGGAAGCTCCATAATCTCAAGAAGTGTAGGAGCGATATCCGCAAGGCAGCCACCCTCTCTGAGCTTGTATGATGGGTCAGCATTTACAAGGATAAATGGAACAGGGTTCGTTGTATGTGCTGTGTGAGGCTTGCCTGTCTCATAGTCAATCATCTTCTCTGCATTTCCGTGGTCTGCACAGATAAAGAGAACACCATCAACATCCTTGACTGCCTGCACTGCATCGCCAACAAGCTGGTCAACTCTCTCAACAGCCTTGATTGCCGCCGGAATTACACCTGTGTGACCTACCATGTCAGGGTTAGCAAAGTTGATGATGATGACATCGTACTTGTCAGACTTGATTGCCTCAACCAAATCCATGCCAACCTCCGGTGCGCTCATCTCAGGCTTGAGGTCATAGGTAGCAACATCCTTAGGGCTGTTTACAAGAAGTCTTGCCTCATCGACATTAGGTTCCTCAACACCGCCGTTAAAGAAGAATGTAACATGTGCATACTTCTCTGTCTCGGCAAGTCTAAGCTGCTTGAGCCCCTTGCTTGCAATGTACTCGCCGAATGTATTCTTGATAGTACCGTTCTCAAATGCGATAAGCTTGTTAGGAATTGTCTCATCATAATCCTTGAAGCAAACGAATGTGAGTGGAATGAACTTTCTGTCAAAACCTGTGAACTTGTCATCGCAGAAAGCTCTTGTCATCTCTCTTGCGCGGTCAGGACGGAAGTTAAAGAAGATAACTGAGTCATTCTCCTTAACAACCGACAAAGGCTGTCCTGCCTCGTCCGTGATTACTGTAGGGATTACGAACTCGTCTGTAACGCCGTCAGCATATGAATCCTCCATAGCCTTTACAGCGCTTGTAGCCTTAACACCCTCGCCGAGCACAAGTGAATCGTAAGCTTTCTTCACTCTGTCCCAGTTGTTGTCTCTGTCCATTGCATAGTAACGTCCTGAAAGGGATGCAACCTTGCCGACACCGATTTCTGCCATCTTCTCCTCAAGCTTTGCAACATAATCCTTGCCCGATGCCGGAGGTGTGTCACGTCCGTCTAAGAATGCGTGAACATATACCTTCTCAACGCCGCACTTCTTTGCAAGCTCTAAGATACCGTAAACATGTGAAATATGACTGTGTACGCCGCCATCTGACAAAAGTCCCCAAAGGTGAAGGTCTGAATTGTTCTTCTTGCAATTCTCCATAGCCGCAAGGAGTGCCTTGTTCTCGAAGAAATCTCCGTCCTCGATTGCCTTTGTTATTCTTGTCAAATCCTGATATATGATACGTCCGGCACCGATGTTCATGTGACCAACCTCGGAGTTACCCATCTGTCCGTCTGGAAGTCCTACTGCAAGTCCTGAAGCATTACCCTTTACAAAAGGGCACTCCTTCATAAGCTTGTCCATAACAGGTGTGTTGGCAAGTGCAATAGCATTTCCCTCTGTACGGTCACTAAGTCCGTAGCCATCAAGTACCATAAGTACAACCGGTTTCTTTCTCATTGTAATATTCTCCTTTAATTTATATTTTTTAACAGTCATCATACGTTGTTCCGTATTATCTGTTCTAACCTGCATGTCACTGTCCCACAGCGACAAAAATAAGAACGAAAAACGCTGCTCTTTGCATTTCGTTTCCGTGTGAAATTGTACCATACTGACAAAATTATGTCAATTTCCGCCTTAATATTCTCTTTCTTATCGCCCTCAATATTTTTCCCACAAGTGTGATTAAAATTCCACAGCCTAAAAATCCTGCACCCACATACAGCGCGCGCATAACCTGCAATGTCATAAATGATATGTAAAAATCATATCCCAGCCCAAACATTCCGTTAAGCACCACAGGCAGCACATACATTGCCCCTCCGGCAGCAAGATTTACAATTCCAATCATGCTCATACATCTTCCAATATACCTAAAGCCGCCGCAGTATCTTATATTCATAAACAAAATTACAAACCACAAGAGTACTGCTACAGCCGCCATTGCTATTATTGCGGGATATGTAATGACGGAGCTTGCCACATTTAAGGCTACAGGATAATCTTTCCTGAAATTTGACAATGTAAAACTTCCAAAATGTATATCCTGCAAAAGCTTTTCCTGTGCCGCGCCAAGGACTTCGCTCTTTATATCCTCCTGTGTTTTTCCCTTCACATCCACGGAGTCAATTCCGAGTTGACTACTTATTTCATCCCAGTTATCATCGAGCAGACCCATAACCTCATCAATAGTTATACAGCCCTCGCCCGTACCGTACATAAAATCTGCCACATATTTGTTAAACTTATCCGCAGTAAATTTTTTTATAAACTCGCTGTCGAGAAGCCTTTTGACATCCTTCTGCTGTACACTCACAACACCCGACGAATTGAACACATCCGTCATGTACTCGTCAATCGTCACATCCTGCCCCTGATACCCATACCAGAAACCAATGCCGATATCGCCTATAGTCATATTTTCGACTGACTTTTCTATATAGCCGGCATCAAGCGCACCCCTCACAAGATACAATGTGCTTGCCATTATGCCAAGTGCAAGCGAGAGCGCAAAAAATACGACAGACACAATGTTTTTGGCAAGTGATGCATGGGTTCTCACCCTTTTTTTCTTGTCAACGCGAACCTGCTCGTTTACATTGTTTTGTACACTTTCCTGTCCGCTTTGAGGCAGATTGCCCTGTGCGGTATTTTCCTGACCTGAACCAATATAACCCTGTGAACTCTCTTCCGGCTGTCGCACAATGTCACCCGGCAATTGTTCTATCATGTTCCCCTGATTTAAATTTTCATTTGCAGCATCCATTTTTCATCACCCTTTGTTATTTTATCACAAGCTCCACCGGGCAGTGGTCAGACCCCATCACACTGTGGTGAATGTCCGCACTCACAAGCCTGTCCTTTAGCTCCTCCGACACAAGAAAATAGTCAATGCGCCATCCGGCATTGTTCTCCCTTGCATGGAACATATACGACCACCATGAATATCTGTCCTTCACGTCAGGATAAAAATACCTGAACGTGTCAATAAATCCGCTGTCAAGAAGCGCCGTCATCTTGCCTCGCTCCTCGTCGGTAAATCCCGCATTCTTGTGGTTGCTCTTAGGATTTTTAAGGTCAATCTCATTGTGCGCCACATTCATATCACCGCACACAATTACGGGCTTATTATCGCGAAGCTTATTTAGATATGCCCTAAAATCATCCTCCCATTTCATTCTGTAGTCAAGCCTCTCAAGTCCCCTCTGTGAGTTAGGTGTGTAAACCGTCACAAGATAGTAATCTTCAAACTCAAGCGCGATTATTCTGCCCTCGTTGTCGTGCTCCTCAATGCCCATATCGTATGAGACACTCAAAGGCTCCTCCTTTGAAAAAATCGCAGTCCCGGAATATCCTTTTTTCTTTGCATAATTCCAGTACGCGTGATATCCCGGCTTGTTCCACGCAAGCTGCCCCTCGGAGAGCTTAATCTCCTGGAGACACACCGCATCCGCGTCAACTTTATCAAAAAAGTCCATAAAGCCCTTGTCGATGCAGGCTCTAAGACCATTTACATTCCATGAAATATATTTTTTTGACATATCAATCTCCCTTTGTCACTACTTACAATAACCAATTAATAATGAAAACTTTCGGCAAACAAAAACCTATATTATGGATATATCGTGCCACAACAATTTTGTTCCTCAGCATCATTATATACCATAATATAGGTCTTTTTAAAGTAAATTATTTATTAAATTCTCCGTTAAGAAATTCTATCGCATACACGCTCATAAGATTTACCATTACCGTAAGCGCGCCCTCGTCCACATCAAAGTGTGAGTTGTGGTGTGCCGCACCTGTCTCCGGCACATCCGGATTTCTTGAACCGACAAACGCATAGCAGCCCGGCACTTTTAAAATATACTCCGCAAAGTCATCGCCGCCAAGTGATGGTGTTCTGCTCTCGATTACGCTCTCCTCGCCGAATACCGATGAGATAACCTTTCTAACCTCGATGGTTGACTTCTCATCGTTTATGAGAGGTGATGTGAAATCCTTCCACTCTATCGAAACCGTTCCGCCGTACATTGCAGCTATCGACGATGCCACAAGCTCTATTCTCTCCTTGGTCGCTTTTCTAAGCTCCGGCGAGAACACGCGGATTGTTCCCTCCATCGTGGCTTCCTCGGCAACGACATTGTATGCTGTTCCCGCGTCAAGCTTTCCTATACCTATGAGAATACTCTCAAGCGGATTTGTTCTTCTTGTTATAAGTGCCTGTATCGCCACAACTATCTGGCTTGCAATGTACAGTGCATCCGCTCCAAGATGTGGTGTGGAAACATGTGCCGATTTGCCGTGAACAGAAATCTTAAACCAGTCAACGCTTGCATTGTTAGGCCCGATTGACGCTACAACCTTTCCAACATCATAAGCTGAACTTACATGTATTCCAAAGGTTCTGTCAGCTCCGTCAAGATATCCGCCATCGACAAAAAGCCTTGCGCCATAGCCAATCTCCTCGCCCTGCTGGAATGTAAGGCGAACCGTTCCGCCGAACTTATCCTTGTTGGCGGCAAGTATTCTCGCGGCTCCGACAAGTGCAGCCGCGTGCGCGTCATGTCCGCAGGCGTGCATTTTGCCCGGTATAGTGCTCTTGTAAGGGCACTCGTGCGCTTCCTCCACATCGAGCGCATCGATATCCGCCCTTAAAACAATTGTCTTATCCCCGGCAAGATTTCCCTTAATCTCGGCATACACACCCGTATCACCGACACGCTTATGCGCTATTCCAAGCTTGTCAAGCTCCTCCTCAATGCGCTTTGCCGTTCCAAACTCCTCCTTTGCCGTCTCAGGATTCATGTGGAAATATCTTCTCAATTTCACGATGTGCTGATGGTCTGCCACAACGTCATCATATATCTTTTTTTCAAGCTCTGTCATATTAGTCCTCCATGTAGTTACTTTTATAATGGTTAAGCATAATAGTAATGAAAAACACTTTTTAGCATTTCACAGTGTTTTAAACAGCAATAATATAACACAAAACAGTCAGTGTAGCAAACATTTCATTCACCACACTGACTTAAATAATCACATTTTTTATATATTAATTCTCTTTAAGACCTGCAAGCTCCTTGAGTGCATCGAGAGAGTCAACCTTGTTGGAGTAAAGTGACAATGGTGCGATGAGTGTGTCACCTATCACAGTGAGGTCATAGTTGTTGGCTGCGGCATCGCTGCTTAGATAAGCCTTGTGCTGGAATGAGTTGAGGTCGATATCGCCGTTGTTGAGTGCCTCATTTGGAAGGTTATATGCGTCAAATGTCACAAGTTCAATGTAAATACCTGCATTCTCATCGTCGAGAACCTTCTGAACTGCAAGCCAGTGGTCATTTGATGAACCGCACACGCCGACCTTCACAACTGTCTTTCCCTCTGAGGATGACTTGTAATTTAAGATATCATTTACAAAATTATCATCTACAGTGTAATTTGCATCGTAATCAAATGCCGGGAAATAAGCCTCCTTGTATGCCTCTAAAAGAAACTCGGCAACTGTCTGTGTGTGGAATGCGTCAACAATTGTCTTGTATGTCTCGTTGTCGGCATCCTCTGTTCTTGCAACGATAATGTTTACATAAGGATTGTCACCGTTCTCGTCCTGCTTCTCAATTATGAGCGCGTCCTTAGAAGGAACAAGTCCGTAAGGAATTGCATAAGTTCCGTTGATTGTGCTTGCACCGTAATCCCCGAGTGTAGATGTAAGCGTGTTGGCTGTCGTAGGAACAATCTCGACATTGTAGATGTACTTTGTGACATCCTTTAACTCAGGTGTGTAGCCTGCTGCCGGGTCAACCTCGATAAGTCCTGCCGTCTCAAGAAGCTTGATTGCTCTTGACTGGTTCGTTCCGTCATCAGGGACACCGATTTTTACAGGCTCAGATGCCTTTTTTCCACATGCGCTGAGTGCAAGTGTGCTCACAAGGAGCAGTGCTGTTGCAGCTTTTCTAATAAAATTCTTTTTCATAACTTTTCCTCTTTTCCGCACATTTTTCAACAAATATGTGCTGTTTTTTCTGAGAGAAAATCCTCCTACTTTTCCCTCTTTGTAATTAACTCTCTATTTGTCGTCTTCTTAGAGAAGAAATTACCTAATGTCTGAAGGACACACACGAATGCAAGAAGCAGTACAACGCACACGTTTACAATGTCCTGATGGTTGAGGTTCTGACCATAGTTGATTGCAAAGCTTCCTATACCGCCCGCACCGACAGCGCCAGCCATCGTTGTGAGCCCTATAAGGCTTATCGCTGTTATGGTAGTCACTCTTATAAGCTCAGGAACCGCCTCGTGAAGATATATTCTGAATATCAGTCCCATGGTCGTGCTTCCCATGCTTCTTGCCGCCTCAATCTTGCCATAAGATACATTTGCAAGTGCTGTCTCAACCTGTCTTGTAAAGAACGGCACCGCTCCGAATATAAGCGGAACCACCGCACCCTTCACACCTATCGCCGTTCCGACAAGTGCTCTCGTGAACGGAATAAGGAATATGAGCAAAATGATAAACGGTATCGACCTGAACACATTTGTGAAAATATCCACAATATAGTAAATCACAAGATTCTGCCTTATCCCGTCACGCTTTGTGACCGTGAGTATAACGCCAAACGCAAGCCCGAATATAAACGTGAACACGCCCGCTATCGCGAACATCTGCAAAGTCTGCCCGCAGCTCGTCGTAAATCTGTCCCAGTAAGCCACAACATTGGGCATTATTTTTTCAAGAAACTCATTCATTTTAATCCTCCATGTCACTGCTTTGCAGTGACTTAAATATCATGTGAAACATTAGAACAGATGTTCTTTTCACACTAACACCTCCGTTCCAACCTTAATCTTTTCAAGGTACTTGAAGGTGTCAGCTATCGCCGCATCTGTTCCCTTCAATATGACAATTATTCCGCCAAGTGGTCTGTCCCCAATCATCTCAACATTGGCAAGAACAATATTGACCTTGATGTCAAATCTCTTTGAGATATCTGATATGACAGCCTCACCTGTACAATCGTTCTCAAAAATGAGCTTCACAAGCTTGTCATTGCCCGAAAGCTGTACAAGCGGTACATTCTCGGCAATCATCTTGTTAATCTTTGAGAGGTTCGAGACCGTACTGATAAATTTCTTTGTGATTGGCTGCTTTGGATGAGCAAATATGTCGTACACATCTCCCTGCTCCACAACAGCTCCTTTTTCCATGACCGCAACTTTGCTGCATATCGTCTTGATTACCGTCATCTCATGTGTGATGAGAACAATCGTAAGCCCGAGCTGCTTGTTAAGCTTCTTCAAAAGATTTAAGATAGCCTCTGTAGCTTCCGGGTCGAGCGCACTCGTCGCCTCGTCTGATAAAAGTACTCCCGGATTGTTCGCAAGAGCCCTCGCGATGGCAACTCTCTGCTTCTGTCCTCCCGAAAGCTGTGAAGGATATACATTTTCCTTGTCCTTCAAATCCACAAGCTCAAGAAGCTCATGCACTCTCTCCCTTATCTCCTGCTTACTCTTCCCCGAATACTTGAGAGGGTATGCAATATTGTCAAACACGGTGCTTCTGTCTAAAAGGTTGAAGTGCTGGAATATCATTCCAATTCCCTTCCTCGCGCGGTTTAACTCCTTGTCGCTCACCTTCCTTAAAACCTCGCCCTTTGGAGTGTTCTCCATTCTTGTGAGCTGCACCCCGTTTACGGTTATCTCGCCCGAGTCCGGAACCTCGAGAAGATTTATACATCTCACCAAGGTCGACTTGCCCGCACCCGAATAACCTATAATTCCATATATCTCACCATCCTCAATCGTGAGCGAGACGTTCTTCGCCGCCTCGACATCGCCAGATTTCAGATGATAGGTCTTGTTCAAATTCTTAATCTCTATCATAAATCCTCATTTCGTCATCATGTTACTTTCCAGTCATTTCCTACGCTTTTAATATGATTACTCTCTGACTGTAAAAGCGATTATACATTGTATGCTCCTGATTTTCAAATAGATTTTACCTAGAGTTTGATATAGCTTATTCCTATATCAAAATATTTCCATATTCTTTTCTCTATACAACAAAAGGCTGTCCCGCTAAACAGAACAATTTGCCCCGTCAAACGAACAGCCTTTTATTTTTGAATTGTATTGCTGCCAAAACCACTTCTAATTATATCCAAAAGTCATAAGCTTCCACTGACCGCCCTCCGAGCGCGCCAGCCACCACTCCCAACCTGTGTATTCCTCATCCGGGTTCCATGCCCCGGCATTGTCTTTTGGCGAATGGAAATTGCTTGTAAACATAATACATTGTGTAAAATGTTCCTCGCCACCATTAGCTTTTTCCAGCTCATTCATCCACTCTATATTAGAAACATCGCAAATATCATCAGAATAATATGAAATGCTATGAAGCTCGCATCCCTCCCATTTGCCAAACTCACTCATAATTATTTCAATAGCTTCATCCATATCATGCTTACTATAAATAAGTGATGTTCCATAGCTGATATCAGCCTCTGACACTTTATCACTTGTGGGCTCTTTAGTTTCAATCTCCTGCTCATCACTCCATTTTTCGTCTTCTGATAAAGAATCATTGTAGTAGAACCACCTTTTTGCAGTATTGTTATCTGCACCATCTTGTAAAGAATCAGAAGCTTTAACACTGTATGGATTTGTCAAAAACAATACTGCTGCCACAATGCACACGATAACCGACAAAATGCCAGCCCAGAAAGCGGGCTTTTGATAATTTAAAATGCGCTTCACCCTTCCTTTCACATCATTTTCACCAAACGCCAAAGGACATACTGTTATTATTTTCCGCTGCATGGCACATGCCAATAATGCCTCAGAATATTTTATCTTACCCTCTTTATCCATATTTTGAATTACCCTCTCATCACACGCCGCCTCGATATCCTCACAGAATAAGATATACGCAACCCAAATAACAGGGTTAAACCAGTAAACGGCAAGAAGAATAAAACCAAGCGGTTTCCACCAATGGTCTAACCTCTTAATATGCGCCCTCTCATGTGCAATCACATTTTCCCGCACATCACCGCTTATTCCCGACGGAAGATATATACGAGGACAAAAGACACCTAAAATAAATGGGCTTTTTACCTCATCGCATATATGCAAATTATCTTTTACAAGAATGGACGCTGAAACCTCCTTTTTCAAGCGCAAATAACTGATTACAGCATACAACAGCATAATGGCGACACCCGCCATCCAGATATACATAAATGTTGGGAGATATACTGACGATGTATGCAGTCCCACGGTCATCCTGTCCGGCGAAGTGTTGTCATTTACCAGAGCCGGAACGGAAAAAGTCATCTCAGGTTTCTCAGTTTTTTCATTGTATTTAAAATACTCCATCTTACTTGCTGCATCCGGCTTGGTGTTCAACAAATTAAATATCGAAAGAGGACTTGGTATGCTAAACGGACATACAAGGCTTAACGCCACCAATGCCCACAGAACGCATATAAACTTTTTAGGAACATTCTTTAAAATAATCCTCAGAAAAATAACTGCAAATACAAATATTCCGGCCGACATACTCATATTCAAAATTTTTGTAAAAATTCCGTACATATCATCAGTCCTCCTTGTATTTATCAATCATTTTCTGAATCTCATCTATATCCACCTTGCTTATCTTCTTATGCGACATAAATGCCGCGATAAATGCCGGAAGTGAACCGTCATAAGTCTCCCTAACGAACTTCTCGCTCTTAGAGGCATTGAACTCCTCTTTTGAAATCACAGACGTGACAACCCCGTCCTCG
>JBNMKO010000016.1:0-45993 GCA_050874385.1 Eubacteriales bacterium | reverse complement strand
GCGCCAAGCCCTGCTGCAATGAAGGAGGCTATCGCTAAGTATGAGGAGTATCTGGGCGAGTAAGTAGGAAAAAAGCCATATCCCAATGAAAGGATATGGCTTTTTTATTTTACTGTGCCTGCTGCTTCTCCAGCTTTTTCTTCTCGCGCATTGTACATATCACATGATACATTGCAGCAACCGGGTGGTGAAACATCATCCTTGGTCCCGAAAAACGCATGACCTCGCGGATTTTCTCGCGCATCTCAGGCTTATAGCAATGAACCTTACAGTTGGAGCAGAATGTCTTATTTTCCATAAACGGGCAGTGCTCGCTTCGGCTTCTCGCGTAAGCTTCAAGTTCCGCACATTCGGCGCAAAGCTCCTTTTTCGTGCCATGCTTTTTGTTGCAGTACAGCTTTATCATAAGAGATACCATCTCTTTTTCTTTCTCACGTTTTGCTGCGATATCTTTTTTATCCATTTAACTCATCCTTCCGTTCTCAACTGAGTACACCTTGTCCGCAATGCGCATTGTGGACTCTCGATGTGATACAAGCACAATGGTCTTATCCTCTCTTCCATCGTTAAGTGCCTTCAAAATAACCGCCTCATTAAGGCTGTCAAGGTTGCTTGTAGGCTCATCGAGAAGCATAAATGGCGCATCATGCAAAAACGCCCTCGCAAGTCCTATTCGCTGTCTCTCACCGCCCGAAAGCGTATCTCCCAGCTCTCCAACCTGTGTGTCGTAGCCGTTTGGAAGGCTCATTATGAAATCATGTACAGAAGCTTTTTTACATGCCGCCTCAAGCTCCGCCTGCGTTGCGTCAAGCTTTGCAATAAGGATATTGTTTCTTATCGTGTCGTGGAAAAGATGTGTGTCCTGCGTCACAAAACCTTCCATTTTTCTCAGATTTTCCGTGTTGATATGCTCAATATTGCGGCCCGATATATCAATGCTTCCCTTGTCAATTTTCCAGAAACGCATCAAAAGTTTTAAAAACGTGGATTTTCCGCTTCCGCTCTTTCCGACAATTCCGATAACCTTGTTCTTAGGAAGTTCCACGGAAAAATCCTTCAATATGTCCTCGCCGTCGTATGCAAATGTGACTTTTTCAGCTTTTGCACCATCAAATCTGACTTCCTTCTCTCCGTTTACATCCTCCACAAGAGGGCTTTCCTCAAGAATGTCAAGTACCCTGTTTCCGGCGGCAAATGTGTTCTGCAATGTACTTCCAAGCGCCGCAAGAGCCACACATGGTCCGAATGAACTCATAAGCGCAAGCACAGGAATAATCACTCCGTCAAAATCCACAACTCCCTGTCTGTAATAATGTGCTGCCGCAAATAGCATTATCATGTCAAAAGCCAAAATTACAGTGTTGGTTACAGCCGTATTTCTTCCCGAATTGTTCTTCATGCGCTTCTCGTCAGCAGCGAGCGCATCACTTTTTTCATTCATCTGCTCTGTGCGTCTTTTTCCCTGATTAAACTGTATAATCTCGTCAAGACCGCGGAGGCTTTCAAGCACAAAGCTGCTTAGTCCACCGGACATTGTGCGGAATTTCATTCCGTCATCACCGCTAAGTTTACTCATAATAAGCGGAATTACTATTCCAACCACAATGTACGCGCACAGCGCAATCAAACCGAACACCGGATGAAAACTTCCTATGAACAGGCACATTATAATTGTAAAAAGAAATGCTATACATATTGGGGAAATGGTGTGCGCATAGAACACCTCCAAAAGCTCAATGTCCGATGTTATTATGGAAATGAGGTTTCCTCTGTCCTTTCCCTCAAGCTTTGCCGGGCACAATTTTCTCAGCGCGCCGAAAACCTTGTCGCGGATAAGCGCCAACAGCTTAAACGCGATAAAGTGGTTGCATCCCTGCTCCGCATAGCGAAGTCCGGCTCTTATAAGTGCAAACAGCACCATACATGTAAATATAACCGCCACATTGAGGCTGTTGTACCCAAGATAGGAGAGCAACGCATAACCCGCAAATATAGTTATAAACGAGGCACAAAGATGTCCTGCAAGTCCCATCGTTACCGCTCCCACCATAAAGCCTGTGAGTGGCTTGACAAGACCGATTAGCTTCATACATACAGTGAAGCCGCTTCTTGTTTTAATAGTGCTGTCATTGCTTTTTCTTATCTTACTATTCAAATTATCCGTATTGCTATAATCAGATTTTCCTGTATTTACACCATTCATTACGCATTTGCCTCCTTTCCAAAATTCTCAAGGCTCTGCTGTGCATTCCACAATCTCGAAAACTCCCCGTTCTGTGCAAGGAGCTGTTCATGCGTTCCACTCTCAGCGATATCGCCCTTTCTCAATACATAAATACAGTCCGCATTTTTCACATTTGCAAGTCTGTGCGATATGAGAATTATGGTCTTTGTCCTCGCAAGCTCCATGACAAGCTCCATAATGTCATTCTCGCTCTCAACGTCGATATTCGAGGTTGCCTCGTCAAAAATATACACCGGAGTGTCGTGAAGCAACGCCCTTGCTATTGAAAGTCTCTGTCTCTGACCGCCCGAAAAATTGCCGCCCGCCTCACCGACTGCGGTTTCAAGCCCTTGCTGCTCTTTAATAAACGCATCAAGCTTCACCTTCTTTAGCGCGTCCCACAATTCCTTATCTGTGGCATCCGTTTTTCCCATAAGGAGATTGTCCTTCACACTTCCCTTAAAAAGAAAACTGTTGTGGCTTATGTAGGTGATATTTTTCATAAGACTATCCTCAGAAATATCCGACAATTCAACACCGCCGATAGTCACCGAACCTGTATATCCCTTGTTTCTTCCCATAAGCACCGCTGAGAGCGTTGATTTTCCGCATCCCGACTCGCCAACTATAGCGGTGAAATTATCTTTCTTGAATGTCACATCGACACCGTGTAGAATTTCCCTGTCCTTCTCATAAGAATAGTGTAAGTCATGGCACACAATATCGCCATCGCCGCACGGCTTTTTAGCACTGACCTTGTTATCTGTGCTTTCCGACTGTGCATTCCAATTATCATTCCCCGGCTCAGGAAGCTCAAGAAGCTTAAAAATCTTGTCACTCGCCGCCATTCCGTTCATAGCTATGTGGAAAAATGAGCCGAGCTGTCTCATTGGCAGGAAGAAATCCGCCGCAAGCAAAATAATGAGAAGGCAGCCCGCCAAATCAACCTTTCCGGCATTGAGCTGGCTGACCGCAAGTATCATTCCAAGCGCCGCACCGCCGTAGGCGATAAAGTCCATAATGGTTATGGAATTTAACTGCATCGTGAGCACCTTCATCGTAATCTTTCTAAACTTCTCCGACTCCTCGTTCATCTTCTCATGCTTGTATGCATCCGCACTGTACACTTTTAATGTAGTCAGTCCTTGAAGATTTTCAAGAAATGTATCGCCAAGAGCCGTGTACTGTCCCCAGTACTTTGACAGAAGCTTTTTTGCCCATGTCTGCACGAGCGCTATCGACACAGGGATAAGCGGCACGCACACAATAAGCACAACCGCCGACAGCACATTTACCCTCACAAGCACCACAAACAATGTCAGCGGCGCGAGCATGGCATAAAAAAACTGTGGAAGATATGCGCCAAAATATGTCTCAAGCTGGTCCACGCCCTCTACAGCTACCTGTACAATCTCCGATGTCTGCACACTCTCCTTATAGCTAAGTCCTATCCTCAGAAGTTTTTCGTATATCTTCTCCCTGAGCGTCTTTTTCACGGCTCTTGAGGAAAGATAACTCATCTTAGATGACAACCTCGCACACACAAATCTCACAACAACTGCAATTATTATCACCGCGGCAATCGGAGCTATAGCTTCATCCTGCCTGTTGTAAAGCTGCATAAGTAAGCGTGTAACCGCCGTCATCATCGTTATATTAGCGGCAAGCGACACCCACTGGCACGCCACATTACCTGCAATATATTTCTTGCTCTCGCTGACTGTATTAATCAGCCTTTTGTCCATCATCATATGTTATTCAGCCTCTCCTTTTCTGTTTTTTATATCTTTTTGTTGTGACATTATCCAAGAATATAAATGAATTAATATATCCTATTGGTTGAGCAGAAAATACCATTCAACAAGTTATATTCAATATATAAGACAACAAAATGCCGACGCGTGAACGCTCGGCATTAGTATGGTAACATAAAAGTTAGTTTTGTGCAACATTTGTTAGTAGTAAATTAGATGTAAAAAATCCCCAGTGAATTACATCACCGGAGATTTTTAATCATTTCATAGATAATTTTTCAAGTATTACTTCATTCATATCATCATAGGAGTTCCAATAATCTTTCTTTATTGACATTCCTGTATAAGTGAACAACTCTTTTATCATATCCATTATATTCTCTGCCGAAAAACCCGTGAGCCTCTTTATTGACTCGTCAGTCACCGACACAATCTCATGCGCTGCAAGATTTCTTATACTTCCCTCCACACTTCTCACATTTGCAACGATTTCCCTTAAATGTCCGTCCTGTGAAAAATTATCAATCAACACTTTAAGATGTTTTGATGAAATATCTTTGGCATTAAATTTAGTTCCTCTCTCATCAATAAAATATCTGTCAAGTTTATCTAAAACATTACTATCTTTTAATTTTCGCATAGACCACTCTCTCACATCAACACCATTTCTCTTACGAATTTCACAATAATCATTTATATCAATTTTACACTGCTTCTTCAATATAATCTCAAAAAGGTCAACAACCAGCGGGGTTATAGCACGAACAAAATCTACATATTCCTTTTTTCTCAATTTTATATCAATATTGAGAGCATATTCAAAATATTTTCTGTCCGATGACGTTTTCACTGGAAGACAATTATAACCTGTCTTTTGTATCATTTTATCCACACCTGAAAAATCCAATAATAACCTTCTTGATGCGAGATAAATTAAATCTCTGTACTGTGAATTTTCCTCAGCTGAAAGTGTGTCAGCCGCATTCAAAGCCGCCTGATAGTCATAGACAGATATATGTTTCTTTATTATCTCTTCCTTCTTAATCTTCGACAATGTGGGGCACTTGACCTCACTGCATCTATTGACAGCATTCTCCTGATTATCCACATCAAGCTCCCAAAGAGTCTTTACATCATATCCCTTATGTACATGCTCACTTATTCCATTCTCCGGTGTGGCAACCTGAATTAACTTTGCCGGAAATTCTCCCAAAGTCAGAAAAACTAATAATCCACTCTTCATAGCTGGTGTCCCTGAAGAAACATTGATTAATAAAGTATCTGTGTCATCCAATTTGTCATATATTCCCTTAATTAATTCACTAAAATCCTGATAAAAATAATCAAACTCATGCACTCTTGTAAGCTGTCTGCGCTCAATAATCTCATACTTAGTCTGCCTGTCCTGCATTTTATCAAGACGTGTCAGACAATACATATATCTGTCATCCTTTTCCTGATTTTCAAGCATCTCCTTAGACATATATAAAATAACCTTGTCCGGTCTGTAATGTCTGCATATATGTAAAAGTGAACCATCATAACAGTTGCTAAGCGAAATCGGGTCTGTTCCTCCAACCGGTGAAAAAAGAATTGTTTTGTTCATTATGCTTTACTCACTTTATTTTTATTTGAATATTCGCAAATGCTTTATTAAATATTTTGCAACTTTTCACAGTTCTAATAATGATTAAGTTTTGCTTTCGTCCCCTCTCGGAGTTCTTACTTTATCAATCCTGTCATCTACATCGCTTTAGAATCAAGGCTTCGTGGCGTGGTTTACGGGGGAAAACCGCAAACCTGCTAAAACTTATTATACATCCATACATTCTGTGGCACAAGCCCTTATTTTTAGGGTATCGGGGCAAAATCACAAAAGCCACTACGAACCGTCCCCACTGGTCATATTTTTTGCATTGATAATTCTCTTTGCAAAATTAAGCTTGAACTCCTCACTATGGTCAATGTCCGCTTGCCTTCTCTGTCTCTGAACATTTACATGTGTAGTAGAAATCAATCTTCCGTAATATGCGCCATACATAGAATAATACAGAATATTGATACCTCTTTTCAGACACTCAGTAACACATTGTGTTGTAAGCTGTACCTTTCCAAAAACCTCAATTATCTCAAGCATTTCTGCCGGAACACTCTGCACAATAATTCCCTTATATTTTACCTCAAAACGATTTTCCTCAAACCCAATGCGCGCGCCCTGCTCGCATACATATAAGTAGCTCATTAAACCTCCTTCCCATTTTGTTGATTTTTATCATTATATTATGTGATACATGATTAAACCGGTGTTCTAATAATGGTTAATTTCTGCTACTGTCCCCTAACGGGGTTTTTACTTTATCAATAGAGCTTAACGCTGTACTTGAGAATAATGATTGGTTTTCGTCCCCTATCGGGGTTCTTACTTTATCAATCGTATCATAGCGTACTATCCGATACCGCAGTCAACCTGTTTTCGTCCCCTTCCGGGGTTCTTACTTTATCAATACAGTTATTGAGTACCGGAAGATTTAACGAGTTTCCGTTTTCGTCCCCTATCGGGGTTCTTACTTTATCAATAGAGTCATATGATGACTTCAAAAATGTGGATAAGCTGTTTTCGTCCCCTATCGGGGTTTTTACATTATCAATTGTCAATTTCAATGATGAAATCAATGAAGAGATTGACCGTTTTCGTCCCCTATCGGGGTTTTTACATTATCAATCCTGTCTTCTACATCGCTTTAGAATCAAGGCTTTGTGGCGGGGTTTGCGGAGGAAAACCGCAAACCTGCCAAAATTTATTATACATCTATGCATTCTGTGTTGCAATCCCTTATTTTTAGGGCACCTGGGCAAAACTGCACGCAAGCTATGTATTTTTTATGTTGATACGTCCAATTCCCATATCATATAGTTCACCTTTATACTTCGTACATTTGCACATATGAGGTGCAACGCGCAGTTGTAAATCCTTATTGTGGTGATGAACTGTATAATTTTTACTTAAAGTATTTTTAAAAATATTATCAACAACCTTTATGGAATCCGATGTGCACAATGAATATATAACTGTTTTTGAGAGAAAACCGCATCCGCCTCCAATAAATACCGCATTGTCATCCTCTATTTCACGTTTAAAACGAGAGTAAAAACTTTGATTGCATACTCGCCTGAAATACTTCAATGCCTCAAAAATATCCTCAATGCTATAACCACACGAATTGTTGCTTGTATCAATAGTGAGGTCAAAATTTATCTTTGTTCCGGGAATTATCGTCTCACGGAGCAAAGGAAGTGCTCTTTGTGTTCCATCAACAGTATAGTCAATTTTCTGGCTTAGTGTGAGTTGGCTTAGTTTAATAGGCTCGCTGTCTCCCACATGCAACCCGGACAGACAATCATTTACGGCATTTCCAATATTTTTTTCGTCCTTATTTAAAACATAAAGAACTCTCTGTTCAAGCTTTTTTGTCTCCTTATTCAAGTATACATTTCTTTTTGCACCTAATGCTGATGCCGACTTTATCTCATCTTTTATATCTCTGTATTTGTCAGGATTTTTATGTAATTCCCATGCTATAATGGCAGTCCTCAACATTCCCTTTATACTGCTTCCCGGAACATAAGGCAGCCCATAGGCATCCTTAACAAAAGTTTCTATTTCTTTCGGTCTCACCTTTGGATTTAAAAAAGCTTCCCCCGCATCCATTTTATACAACTTCCATGCCTCATAATCTTCAAATCTGAACTGATGTTCTTTAAGCCACTGCGACAGAGTTGTCTTTCCTTGTCTGGCATCCATCATAAAATCCGTAAATTCTTTGATAAGTCCCTTTTTTTGCATAGACAAAAACATCTTCTGCATATCAGGAATAATTACCTCATGGTTACGGGGCATATAGATATATTCCTTAGTGCCAATCTTCTCACCGCTTCCTATGTAAATTGGTGACAGAGCTTCTATCTGCATCTTATAATGTTTTAAAAAATCTTCCATATCCACCTCTATCAACTTCGGTTTAATTTCTTTTATATCCCTATAAAAATCGGCTTCGCGTATCTGTACACTTTATGCCCTCCGCCGTCAGAGACATCTATGATATCGCCATCAAATCTGTTTACAAAACATGAACCCGACGCAAACACATACAAATCTTTTTTCTTTCGCAGCTCGTCAGCATATTGGTCTGACGCGACAAATCCGGAACGTCTTTCAATAAGGTATGTAGCACCTTCAAGCGCATTTTCAAGTTCCTCATCTTTTGGAAGAGCCGTTGACAAAAGCATACTTTTCCTTGCCTTTCTTTTAAGCAAATCTACAAGTTTATCTGTCCCACTTGCATATTTTAACTCAAATTTGCCAAGCCCTGCTGTCTTTTTGCCTCCAATCCCAACATATGATAATAATTCCAAAAGCTCCTCCACAAGAATTTTTTCTGCATCGGTCTCATGCGCCACTATTATATACAAACCACAATCATCATTGTAATAGTATGTGCCCACTCTGAACGGCTGTGTCTCTCCATCGGTTCTCACGCCCGCCATTGTCTGCTGTACATAATGCCCATAATCTTTCATCGGATTATCTTCAACATCCATCGTTCCTGAAAGAAAGTTATTAAGAAATTCAACAGGAATAAATTTCATCTTTTTGTATGCTTTCTTCTTTTCGGAATTGCCCTTATCCGTAGTTTCAATATACATCATCGGCTTTGGCAGCATATACTGGCTTCCTTTATAGGGAAAAGCATCAGAAAACAACAATTTTCCGGAAGAAATTGCATCAAAAAACTCCTTTTCACTTCCTCGCTTCACAGCTTCTATATAAAGTGCGGAAAATAACTGGTCTGCCCGAAATGTGTATTCCGATTCACTTAGTACGCCCGTCCCAAAATGAACTCCTGTATTAAAATCTAATTTGTATATAGAATAATTCATATACCTCTCCATTCCTAGGTTGTTTAACATCTGACTTATGTCCTATATGAACAAAATTCGATAAATACATTTACACTAACCTTTCATAATTCCCTTACACTCTTCAATTATGGCATTGTCCAACTCTCCTAAGCGACAGCACACATCAAAATTCTCAAATTTAACTCTACCGTATCCTCTTGAGCCATTTCCTCCAAGATAGTCATACTCTAACATTGTAAAACCATCCTTTAATATTTTAAAATCCTGTATGATGGTATCCTTGTCGACATTACTCGCCTTAACTTTATCCGAAACTTCATAGATAAGTCTCACCGAAAATTTAGCTCCTCTCACAACTCTCTCAATCTGTCGTGGATTTGCAACTGCGGAAGTTCTTGAAATAGAATTTTCAAATTTTATCTCCGTCGCTCTTGTAAGACCACCTCTTTTAAGCTCCTCCATATTTGACAGGAACATATCCGAAAACAGCACACGGCTTGTCCTAACCGAATCCTTCTTTGAACTTCCAAACAATAAAGTGAGACATTCACTGTCATTATCAGGTTTTTCCGCAAGCACATCATTGTATTTTTTCGCCAAAAGACTTCTCATCTTTCCCTTGAGACTGCTTCCCGGTATCATCGGCATGCTTGTTCTTGTATCCATTATTACCGGAGAGTCAACTGCTCCTATGGCTGAAAATGCGCTCGAACCGCCTATATGTAATCCTGTAACAACCTCTAATACTGCACTTATCTCTATTTTTGCAAACATAATCTTATCTCCTTCTATTCGTCACGTCCACCCAAAAACTTCCTGTATGCCACCAATGCCTCCATATAATGGCTGAACAATATATACTGATTTCTGCTGCCCTTGATATCATCTATATGATGCAATATTTCAGCCTTTTCAACAAGCGTTTTTACCTTTGGTTCACGTCCAGCCTCGTACACAAATCTCATTTTGAGATAATTTATTCTTCCCACTAATTCACTCGAAAGCTTGTCATCCTGCATATTGATAACCTCATTATAGATATCCGCTGTCATCGCAAGAAGATTTCTGATTTTTGAAGTTGTAACAGGACTTACATTTTTACCATTCTTGTCCTTCTGATTACAAATATCCCGCATAACTTTTTCCGCCACCT
The DNA here is from genome assembly GCA_050874385.1 of Eubacteriales bacterium. Classification (GTDB taxonomy): domain Bacteria; phylum Bacillota; class Clostridia; order Lachnospirales; family Lachnospiraceae; genus CAG-882. The sequence continues at coordinate 35,942 of JBNMKO010000016.1, read as the reverse complement.
GAACATAATTTTCTTCCGTCAGTTTCATTTCTCGTTCTCCTCTCCGTCCTCAAAATATTTCTCTAATTCCCATATTTATATATCACCTTACACCGTCTCATCCTCACGGCACAAATACACATAAAGATAAATTGCTGTTATAAGCTGCCTCTTATCCTCTGGGTTCTTGCTCCACTCATACATCTTTTTGGCAAATTGTCTGTAAGCCTCCTTGGTTTCTTTGTCACTGTTCTCACCCGGTTCCATTCTTGACAGAAGGTACACATACCTTGCGGTATTTATAGGCTCCTTATCATTCCTCAACAACTCTGTGAGGTGATAGAGAAATGACATTCCAAGCTCCTGCTGGTTCTGTAAATACTCATGTATCACCGCAAGCTTTTCGCCAACCACATATTGCTCAAAGTCCTCCCATTTATAGCCATGAGAGTTATCATCAAACAACACAACCGCATTTTTTTCCTTAATACTTTTTGCCGCATCCTCGAGAACTGCCGTCTCCTTCGCCATCGCACCTATCGGGTATGTTTGATTGTAAATGCCTATTCCTGCCGATAATGTCAATGTCCCCTGCGTAAACTTTTTGAGAGCCTGCTGCAAATCAATCGCCGCCGCAATCACCTCATTCCATGCACCCGCAAAAAACACGTCATCTCCGCCTGAATACACAATGACAATATTTCGCTTGCCGCCTGCTCCCAGAACACTTTCGCTTCCATGTGCAAGAATTTTGTTAATGTACAGCTTAAAAAATAAAGATAACTGCCTTGAAAGTGAAGCTGTACGCGAAAGTGTTGTGTAACTGCAATCCCCGTTCTTGCGGTTAAATCCATTTACAAAGGTATTTCCAAGATTATCAACATCTGCCCTGAGTATTCCGATACGATTGATACCTGTCGATGCCTTAGCAAGCTTTTCAAAGGTATCTTTGTCTTTAGCTTTGTAATCTCCAACCCAGATTTTCGTGGTCACATGTTTTCCCGTGTATATATTGTTCTTCGTATAACAGCGCACATAGCCGTCACTTTTCATTTTCTCAAGCAGTACATCCTTGTCACCTGCTATAAGATACCGCCCTCCCGGAAGCGGCAGAGCGTCATTTTTATCACCGTACATCACGATAAAATAATCATCTTTTAAGATACTTGACGACATTTTTTCCAAAGCATTACATACAGGGCATTTATCATCTTTTAATCTTGCTATTCTTCGGCATGCTTTACATTCCCTCTCACCATCGTGATTTTGGCTGTTAAGACTTATAATCTGCGCCGCACTATATCTGTGGGCTTTTTTAGCGGAAATCATTTTTGAAATATTTGTATACAAATCTGAGTAACTTCCATTAGGTACATTTTGGAAAGCGTTGGCATTTGCCACAGCATACCCTGTTCCTATATACAACGCCGTTCCGAACCTATCCATCAGCCATTCGTTTATGCTTGTCTCATATTCATCTATGATTTTTAAAACATTTTTTGTATTAGGAAGAAGAATATAACAGTGACCTCCGCCTGTATAAATCAGATTTGCCCTCGAAAGCGACAATTTTTCAAGAAGGTCATCAATTATGTGTTCCATCATAATTTCAAGATAAAAACTTCTCGCCCTTAACCCCTTTAATGCACCCTTCTCACCGACAGTATATATGAAACTCTGAATACCTGATATATCCATGGAATACAATAGAAACATCTCTGTATCATAATTTTTCTGACCATTTATAAATAGAAATGTCTTATAATCTTTTACTTCATTTGCTGTAAGATACTGCTCAACACACGACGCAACAGCTGCTGTCATCTTAACATGGTCATATAATGAGATATCGGCTAATTCTCTTTTAGATGTTGAAGATGGAATATATGTAAGATTAGCCTCCAACACCGACAAAAGCGAGTTAATATACTCCTCATTTATCTCAATTTCTTTTAAATTATCGGTGATATCCTGTATAACCCTACCATAAAAGCTCTCATCCATCTGCACCTTATCTTCTGTAGGATAATTTATATCTGCATTTGGATTCAGAACCCTCATATCATAATGCTGTTTTCCGTTATTTCCATTGAGAATATTAAAAACGCTGTCCAACGGAATTTTCTTATCAAATCCGAATTCTCCTTCCTCCGCCTGCCTTCTGTCGGAAAACGCTGCAACATTATCAGCAAAATATGTGATATATGCAAGCGAATTATCTGCAATCTTAGCATTTTTTAGATGCTTTCCATGATGATATCTCACACAATTGAGAACTTCATCTGGTATCTTTTTATCCTGCCGATTTGCATTAAGCTCTGCAAGATAATCATGTCCACTTATGCTGTGGTCGCGTCCGTCGCCGCTTCGGTACACAACCTTGCCTATATCATGCAATAAACTGCCAATAATAAGCTCTATCTGCCTGTCCGTTATCATCTTTTTCTCCTCTCATCCTGCAACATTTTAATACTTCCCATCCCAAGCGCCGTCTTAATTCCAACACCGGAATACGTTCCAAACCTGAACAACATATTCGCAAAATTCGCCATAGTTGCCGTTCCGTTCATTCTTATCGTAATCTTGCCTATAAAGGATGGAATTTTCACCCCCTCAAGAGCAAAATTTACGCTTTTCAAATCGTATCCCGTTATCTGGGCATTTTCACACAATTGTTCCAATGTATCCTCATCGACCATGCCCTCATCGCGCACGGCTGCATCATATTTCTTCATAAGACTTTGGAAAATACACCTGATATCAGGATAGAAAACATAACGCCCGTCTCTTTTAAATGCCGTGGGCGATATAAACTGAATGTGAATATACCTGCCACATTCGTTGTCATAGAAGCTGTCCATCAATGCTTTGTATGTCAGCTCAGAATAATTTTTTTCAACGATTTCTACTGTAGTATTTCTGTTTTTAATAAAAATGCTGTCCACCTTCATAAGCGTGTCATGTATAATTATCTTCACTGCTTCCCTGTCAAGACAGCACACCACCCAATATCATGCTCCTTCTCTAAATTCAAGGTGCTGTGTATACGGATGAAGCTGCGACACATGAAGATAATCTGCATACGCTTCTGGCAACAATTCCATAAGTGCACCATGAAAAAGAGATGACATCTGATACACTATTTCCCCCGCACTTTTTAACCTCAACTCAAGCCTTGCTAACATTAGTTTATTTCCTCTGTAATCCGGTAAATTTACCTTCTTATTTTTCTGTCTATTCTTAGTATAATCTGGTATTTACATAATTTCAAGCATTATTTGTGTATAATATTAAACTATTAGTTTAACATCCTTTCTCAAATAAAAAATATGGGGGAATAAATCATAGAAGAAACTTGTTAGGAAAAATAACGGATTATGTTTTTGTCCCCTATCGGGGTTCTTCTTTATCAATAAACCGAAGTCATCCAGAATTAACGACGAGACAGCGTTTTCGTCCCCTATCAGGGTTCTTACTTTATAAATGAAGAAGCAGTAGAACTTAAAAAGCAGGCATCGTTTTCGTCCCCTATCGGGGTTCTTACTTTATCAATGAAAGGTAAAGGTGTTATTATGAGAAACTATGATGAAGTTTTCGTCCCCTATCGGGGTTCTTACTTTATCAATCCTGTCCTCTACATCCCTTTAAAATCAAGGCTTCGCGACATGATTTGCGGGGGAAATCTGTAAACCCATTATGATTTATTATACAGCTATCCATTTTGTTCTGCAAGACCTTATTTTCAAGGCATGTGGGCAAAACAAAAATCACTTAAAAACATCCCCCATAGTCAAAAAAACGAGCGGAAATCTCTTTCCGCCCGTTTTCAATACATTAATCCACTAGAAATCATCCCCAATGGTTCAATGTTTTACAACAATTTATATCTGCTGATAATCTGGTCTAACGATGTGGACTGTGCAGATAACTCCTCGCTGACTGCGGATGACTCCTCAGCTACAGCGGAGTTGTTCTGTGTTACACTGCTAATCTGCTCAATTCCCTGTAATACTTCCTGTAATGTGTTGGCATTTGTTCTGAAGTTGTCGCTTGACTCCTTTACGGACTTAGCGAGAACATCGATACCATTGATTACGTCCTCAAGACCCTTAGATGTCTCGCTTGTGAGACGATTTCCGTTGTCAACTTCCTCAGTACACTTCATGATAAGCTCTCTTGTACGGGATGCTGACTGAGCACTCTCTGTAGCAAGCTTGCTAATCTGGTCTGCAACAACTGCGAAACCTCTACCTGCATCTCCAGCTCTTGCTGCCTCAATAGTAGCGTTGAGTGATAACAGGTTGGTCTGTGCTGCGATATCCTCAATCTCACCGATGATGTTCTCAATCTGAGTGGAAGCATACTTAATCTGCTCCATAGACTGTGAAAGAACTTCCATCTGCTTTCTGCTTGTCTCTGCCTGTCTGCGGTACAAATCTGAACCCTGATATGAAGCCAAAGCTGTATCTGCGTTTGTCTGTGCCACTGTAGTTACATTGTCGATTGTTGCTGTCAACTCTTCTACTGCGCCTGCCTGCTCTGTTGCGCCCTCAGCCAATGACTGTGAGCTCTCTGCCATCTGACCTGCACCGATTGAAACCTGATCTGCTGCCTGCTTGATGTTCTTCATTATCTCGCTCTGTCCGCCAATCATGCTCATAAGGTCGTCGATAACCGGTCTAAATTCACCAACATAGAGTTCGAGGTTCTCTGACTGTACTGTGTAGTTGTTCTTAACAAGCTCTGCTGTTACATCTGCCAAATCGCTGATAATCTTCTTTAATACTACGCATGTTCCACTGAATGTTGTTGCCAAATCACCAAGCTCATCCGGTGACTCATACTGCATATTGACATCAAAATCACCCTCTGATATCTTTACTGCTGCTGCCTTTAACTCATTGATAGGTAATGTGAGAAGCTCTCCTAACTTCTTTGATAAGTAGAAGCCTACAACAACTGCGATAACTGAGACGACTATCATAAGTACATATACCAAAATCGTAGTTGTCTGTGACGAGCTGTATGCACTAACTGCATTACTGTCAGCGTAGCTTGCAACTTCCTCGAGAACACTCTGAAGATTTGTAGTGAGTGTTGTATAACTTCCGTCGAAGAGTGCAAGTGCCTCCTCTGTCTTATTCTGTATGCAAAGCTGCTGTAACTGATCCTGTACAGTCTGTAACTCTGACCATACAGAGTCTAACTTGTCAAGCAATGTATCGTTGTTTAATGTCTTTCTGAGTGTTGTTATCTTATTGGTAACATCGTTATAAGCTGCATCTGCTTCGTCTATCTTCTGCTGTGTTATACTTGTGTCAGTCTCAAGCATTGACCATAAGATATTCTTAGCTGTGAGTTCTACATCTTTTCTTATTTCCATCTGTAAAGGTGTTGCCACATAAGGCTGTGTATAGAACTTCTTAATATTACCATTAACTACGGTTAAACCTACAAAGCTCACAAAAATGCCAACTACAAACATCATAATAACTATTGTAATTACGGTTGTTATTTTCTTTCCTACTTTTGCGTTTTTCAAAAAATTAATCATATCATGTTTCTGTTATTTAAGACATACACAGAGTACATCTCTTTCGCTTTTCCTTTCCTAATTCCCGGACATTCCCTGGTCAACCGGATATTCACAATCCGTTTTGCTACCTGCTTATAACACTACTTGCTCCGCGCAATGAAGCGGCGAACCTTCTCAAATAGTACTAAAGTATGGAATTTTCAGGTTTCAATTTGTGTTTCATTACATTATTACAGTCGTATAATCCAACAGCACAGCTATTTGAATATAATCGCAATATATAATTTATACATATTATCGTAAAGTCCGGGGCTTAGACTAACTGTCCTTTCAATTCAATAATCTTAAATAATAAGCTCACAATCACAATTATTATGCATGGCATTATCTGCAAAATTTTTTCTGAAGTATTAAAATTCAACAATCATACAATATATGATATCAAATATTCTCATCTAACAGATGCTCACTTATACAAGCTACTATATTTCATAACATAATCTATGTCTGTTCCAACGGATTACCCTTACTTACATCGCTATTACCATAAGCACTTCCTCCTGTCTTAAAAAATCAACTAATCAGCTTAAAAATAAAGCGTACTTAGTACTTTTTTCAGAGGTATATAGGCAATACCGTAAAAAATTCCTATGTACGACATATGTATTATACAATAAAAAAATACATAATACAAGGTTGCTTATGTATTTTTTTTAAGAATAATTTATTTTTATTTAATAAATATCCACCTCATGCTTCTATTGCATAGAATAAATATTGCTATAAGCCAGCAGCAAAACGGATTTCGAATATACGATTTACTATTTCAATAAATGGAGCAGGAAAGTCTCCCTGCTCCATATTCATCAATGTTCTATAAATTGTCAGCCGTAAGACTACATTTCTTTATGTGCGTAAATGCACGGCGTGCGCTGTTACATATTTATTCTGTGAAAAGTGGTGTAGAGTAATATCTGTCTCCGCTGTCCGGAAGCAATGTAACGATGGTCTTGCCCTCATTCTCAGGACGCTTTGCAAGCTGGATTGCCGCATATAAAGCCGCACCTGATGAAATTCCTACTAAAACGCCCTCCTTCTTTGCAAGAAGCTTGGCTGTCGCAAATGCGTCATCGTTCTCAACGGTTAGCACCTCATCGTAAACCTTTGTGTTGAGCACATCAGGAACAAATCCTGCTCCGATACCCTGAATTTTGTGTGCACCTGCTCTGCCCTCGGATAAAACCGGTGATGATGCCGGCTCCATGGCAACAACCTTTACATCCGGGTTCTTTGACTTTAAGTACTCGCCCACGCCTGTGAGTGTTCCGCCTGTACCTACACCTGCAACGAACACATCGACATTTCCGTCCGTGTCCTCCCAGATTTCAGGGCCCGTTGTCTCCCTGTGAGCCTTTGGATTTGCAGGATTTACAAACTGTCCCGGAATGAAGCTGTTAGGTGTCTGTGCTGCAAGCTCCTCAGCCTTTGCGATGGCACCCTTCATGCCCTTAGCGCCCTCTGTGAGCACAATCTCTGCACCGTAAGCCTTCAAGATGTTGCGGCGCTCAACGCTCATTGTCTCAGGCATTGTAAGGATTACCTTGTAGCCCTTTGCCGCTGCGATTGACGCAAGACCGATACCGGTGTTACCTGATGTAGGCTCGATTATCACAGAGCCCTCCTTTAAGAGTCCCTTCTCCTCAGCATCCTCTATCATTGACTTTGCAACACGGTCTTTAACGCTTCCTGCCGGATTGAAGTACTCAAGCTTTACAAGCACTTTCGCCTTGAGTCCTAACTCCTTCTCCACGTTAACCACCTCAACTAAAGGTGTCTTTCCAATAAGACCAACTGAACCTTTGTAAATATTAGACATACACAATCTCCTTCCCATTATGCGTTTACTCACATTTGCAATACTTAATTTAAAAGCAAGGGTTTCTGCAAATGTTGTTTTGAATAATTATTTTTCGTAAGTATATTACTTAATTCCTACCATGTCAATAGGAATTAATATTTTTTTACAATTTTTCTACTTTTAAAAATTTATCTTGGCTTTTCTTCCTAATAATATAATATGACACCACAAGAATAACCGCTGCGCCCGTCCAAGCCAAAATCTCCGCATAGAACACGCCCTCCTGACCTACAAGCCTTGGCAGAAGAAGTGCCGCCGCAGTTCTCATAACGAACTCCGCTATGCCGGACACCATCGGAATGACCGTGTTTCCAAGCCCCTGCAATGCACTTCTGTAGGTGTGAAGTGCATATAAAACAGCCAGAAAATAGCTCATTATACTAAGGTAATGGTATGCAATTCCCAGCACCTCTTCAACCTGCCCTGTCTCGCTCGATATGAAAAGTCTCAAAATCGGCTGTCCAAAAATAAGCATCACGGCAGATATCACCACGGATGTGATGAGCGCCATCACAACAGCACTTGTCATTCCCTTCTTAATTCTATTAAAGTCTCCCGCGCCGAGATTTTGCGCCGTATAGGTCGTGATTGCAAAGCCGTATGATGTCGCGGCAGTCTCAAGAAGTCCGTACAGCTTGTTCGCCGCCGTGAAGCCCGCGACAAAAAGAAATCCGTAGCTGTTGATTACCGACTGGAGTATCATTCCGCCCACGCTTATGACTGTGTTCTGAAAAACTATTGGAACTCCGACGACAAGAAGCTTTTTTGACATGTCGGCGTGAATACCCACGTCACCCTTATTTAGTTTAATTATATCAATTCTTTTTATCGCCGCAAAACAATAGATAAATGAAACACCCTGAGCGATGATTGTTGCTGATGCCGCACCGATAATGCCCCACTTGAACACAAGCACGAACAGAAGGTCTAAAAGCACATTCACCACAGCGGCAGTCACCATCGCCATGAGAGGAGTTTTGCTGTCCCCGAGCGCCCTCAAAAGTGCCGCCTCAAAATTATACATAAGGCTTACCGTTATGCCTCCAATCATAACTCTGAGATATTGCTCCGCTCCCGCAAAAATATCCGCCGGCGTGTCCAAAACCCTCAAAATCGGCACTATAGTTAACTGCCCTGCCACTGTAAAAATAACCGCCGATATTGCAGTCAGCATAAGCGAATTTCCTATGGCTGCCCTTAACGCTTTTGTATCGCCCGCGCCGTAATACTGCGCAAATATAATTGAAAATCCCTGTGTAAGTCCCGTCACAAATCCGACGAACATCCAGTTGAGCCAGTCCGCCGCCCCAAGGGATGCGAGCGCGTTTATTCCAACGCCCTGACCGACTATTATAGTGTCAACCATCGTGTAAAGCTGTTGAAAAAGACTTCCAAGCATAAGCGGAAGTGCAAAAAGGAGCAGTAGTTTTGCCGGCTGCCCCTTTGTCATATCCTTCGTAAGTTTCTTTTTTGACTCCATCTAAATCTCCATATTACTTATTTTTTATGTCCGTTGACTATTTGATTTTGTATGGCTACATGCTGCTTTATAATCTTATTCTGCTTATATATATAGTACATTATCATTCCGGTCGCAGTCACAATCCATGTGGCAGGATAACAGAACACAATCTGCTCAAGTGTTCCGTTTGGCACTATAAACAGAACCCACACCACTCTGAACGCGCACACACCAATCATGGTCATAAGTGTTGTGACAAGCACATGCCCCTGTGCCCTCAATGAGCCGGACAAAATCTCGATAAACACAAACACAAAATATGCCGGCGATATAACCCTCATAACCCTGACACCAAGATTTATAACCTCGGTCTCCGATGTGAAAATTCTGAGCATATACTGTCCAAATGTCAGCACAAGTGTGCTGAAAAGAACCGCCGCACCGATATCCATCAAAAGACACTGAGCCGTCCCCTTCTTTACCCTGTCGTACTTTCCCGCGCCAAAATTCTGTCCGACAAAAGTTGTCGCCGCAATTCCGAAAGCCGTGTTAATCATCCAGTACATGCTGTCGATTTTGCCGAAAGCCGACCAAGCCGCAACGGTGTCAACGCCGAAACTGTTGAGCGCGGACTGAACGATTATGTTTGACACGCTGTACATACTAGACTGTATTCCCGTCGGAAGCCCTATCTTTAACATTGCCGGAAGCACATCGCCGTGAAGCCTTATATCCCTTAACACAAGCTTCATGCCCTCCGTGTGGAACATAAGCGCCCTTGTGACCATTATCGCACTGACAAACTGCGCTATAAATGTGGCGATGGCAGCTCCAAGCACGCCGAGCTTCAACACGCTCACAAAAAGTATGTCGAGCACGATATTTATACCACAGCAAATCATAAGGTAATAAAGAGGTCTTTTAGAGTCCCCTATCGCTCTAAGTATCGCCGAACCCATATTGTAGACAAATATAAACACAAGTCCGCCAAAATATATCATGACATACATCGCCGAGTCGTGAAGAAGCTCTGTCGGCGTGTTCATAAGCCTCATAACCGGAACCGTCACCGCTATTCCTATTATTCCCGCCGCTATTCCGCCTATAATGGCAAATGCGTATGCCGTGTGCAACGCTCTATGTATCTTTTTTGCATCACCCGCACCATAAAACTGCGATATAATCACCGTCGCACCCGCGGACAAGCCCGTAAAAAATCCAACCACAAAATTGATTATCTGGCTTGATGAACCTCCGACGCTTGACAGCGCCTCTTTTCCCGCAAACTGCCCCACAACAACCGCATCCACCGTGTTATACAACTGCTGAAAAAATGTTCCCACAAGAATTGGAAAGAAAAATATAAGAAGCTGCTTCCATATCGTTCCCTCTATAATTCCGTTTTTCTGTGCGCTTTCACCCATTTTTTTACCCTCTTAAAAATAAAAGTATATAGATATCTGCAAAACTAGTCATCTGCCTCCACAACAAGCAATATCCCGTCCGTAAAGCTTATCCGCGCCTCATCCGCCGTTATCTCATTGCTAACTCCAAGCGAATTAAATTTGCTCATACAATAATTGTCAAGCTCGTACTTAAATCCTCTAAGGCACACATTCTCAACCTTCATGCTGTACGGTATAAGCGACACAAATTTTCCGAACTGCTCACTCTTTTTTATGGTCAAGCCCGAATTAATCATCCTTATTCTGTTGTGCTTATCAAGTATTGTGATGGAAATTTTCTCCTCAAGCCCTATTCCGAGAAGTTCTATATTTGCAAGCGTATGGTCAAGCCTGCTGCCTGTCGCACCAAAAAGTGTTATACTTTTTGCACCCTTTTCGATAGCAAGCCTGATTGCCGCCTCCGTGTCGGTGTCGTCCTTCATCGGATTTAACTTTTTCCACTCTATACTGTCATACTTTTCAAAATATTCAAGTGTGTCCTCTTTAGCCGAGTCAAAATCACCTATTATTATATCAGGCAAAATCCCCGCGCGCCTGAAAAATTCCATTCCCGAATCGGACGCAATCACGCCATCAAAATTGTGGTCACTTATCCACCCAGCCGCGAAATCATCATCGATATGTCCACCCGTAACTATCAAGTAATTATCCATAAAAATCCCCCATATATTTTTTATGCTTACCACCAATCACTGTCCCACAATATCGTAAACGGGCCGTCATTCTCAAGCTCCACCTTCATATCTGCCCCAAAGCTTCCGCACTCAACTTTTCCGAAAGTCTCGACGCATTTTTTCTTGAAATACTCGTACATGTCGTTGGCGAAATCAGGTGCTCCCGCATTTATAAAGCTTGGACGGTTTCCCTTTTTGCAGTCGGCATACAGTGTGAACTGCGAAACCACCAGAAGCTCCCCGCCAACATCCGCGAGCGACAGGTTTGTCTTTCCCTGCTCGTCCTCGAATATTCTAAGCCCTGATAATTTTTTAACATATCTGTCGACCATCTCCTTGGTGTCACCGTTTGCCACACCGAGCAAAATCAACAGTCCTTTCCCGATACTTCCAATCACATCTCCGTCAACACGCACACTCGCGTGGTTAACGCGCTGTATAACTAATCTCATCTTAATCCTCCATACCATTCTTTGAAACGGATATTTGCAATTTACCTGTGCAAGATATTCAGTATAATTCCAAAACGGTTCTTTTGCAAGCCCTTCACCGAGCTTTGCCACGCCAAATACACGCCTATTTCAAATATATTTTTTCCTTTCTCAAGACAAATTCATAAAAATTTTTGATGACTGGCGGCATATAAAGCCTGCCATCATTCACCATAAAAAAGTTGCGCTCATACGCCGGAGAAGTAATTTTAATCACTTTAACATCAAGCTTTAAAAGCATGTCCATATAAGGCACAACGGCTATCCCAAAGCCTGCTGCCACAAGCCCCGCTATGACCTCGTCCTCCTCCGTCTCATAGGCTATGCGCGGCTTAACGCCCTCCCTCTCAAACATATCATCTATAACACTTCTAATTCCCGAATTTCTGTGAAAATACACATAATCATACTCTCTCGTCTCACAAAGCCCAACCTCATCGCGCGCCGCAAGCGGTTGATTTTTCGGAACTATAAGCACGAGCTCCTGGCGCTTCACCGGAACCGCATTAAATCCAAACTCCTTTGGCGGCTCCGAACAGAAAAGTATGTCAAACCTCTGTTCCTTCATGCCATCAAGCAGTTTTCCCGTAACATCGGTGTTGAATGTAAAGCTTATATTTCTCCCATCATTTTCTCTTAAAAACTCTGCCGCAAGCTGTGGAATAAACTTAATCCCTAGCGGTCTTACAAATCCAAGTCTTATCACACCATCGCCCTGCGCGCTCTTTTTGATTGCCCCCACTCCGGCATCAAGCGTCTCAAGCGTATGCTCCGCACACACCAAAAATTCCTCGCCAAAACGTGTTAACGTCGTGTTTCTCCCCGATTTTTCAAAAAGCTGCACCCCAAGTTCATTCTCAAGCTGGCTTATGGCGTGGCTCAGGCTCGGCTGTGTAATACATAACTGTTTCGCCGCCTTCGTGTAATGCTTCTCGTGAGCCAAGGTGACAAAATATCTCAAATAAAACAGGTTCATGGCTGTACCTCCTCAAGTCTTATTATACCACAGTTTGATAGATAAAATCTATAGTTTTATGTATATAATTGATTTGTTATTATAAAATCCGGTGGTATACTGTATACGATTATCAAGAGCAGTACTTTTTTATCCTTGCCTCTGTCAAGCGGGTATTAGCAACTCGCCAACACTATCCGTTATGTCAGCGGCATGGATAATAAATTCTGCGGATTGGAGACAAAAATGGACAACAGTATAACCGCAGCTTCACCTGCGGAAACATTTAATGAAAAAAAGACTTTTCGCGGTGAGCTCGCACTCGTCGTGGCAGTGCTAATCAACAGTTTCAGTGTTGTGTTGATGCTCTACTCAAACGCGGGAATATCGGCAATCTCAAGTGTTCCCTACGCATTCTCGCTTGTGTTCCCAAAGCTGACACTCGGAACATGGACTTACATTTTTCAGGGAACACTCATTCTCAGTCTTATGATTATGAGAAAAAAGTTTGTTCCTACATATCTGTTCAGCTTCGTCATCGGCTTCGCATTCAGTATGCTTCTTGACCTAAACAAGGCTTGGATTAACATACTTCCTACAGGTATTGGATGGAGAATTGTATACTTTGTAGTAAGCTATCTTCTCCTCAGCGTCGGCATAGCATTTTCTAACCGCTGTAAGCTGCCGATTGTGCCGACAGACCTTTTCCCGAGGGAGCTCGCTGACATAACAAAAGTCGGCTATCCTAAGATAAAAATAGCCTTCGATGTTATCTGCCTTGCAATCACAGCCTGCATGACCTTCTTTTTCCTCGGTCATTTCTATGGACTTGGAGTCGGAACGGTTCTCGCCGCTTTCACTATGGGAAAGATGGTTGGAATTGTAGGAAATGTGCTAGACAAAAAATTTTACTTTACTTCTTTTTTAAGTAAATAGAATAAAAAAATGTGCAACATACATACCATTTTTATATATGGAAGAAATATATTGCACACTTGTAATTACTGAGACATACTAAATATAAGAAAACCTTATATAGTATGTCCCTTCTTTATTTTTTTACATACTATTTTTATCGTGTTTAAAAAAGTATGCCTCCGTCAAAATATCTATACCTATTACCTATTCAAACACGATGTTATAGGTGAAATTTACAGCACAAATTTAATTTTCTCAAAATATCCACACATACTAACCATTTAAAACATGTAATCAGTACGTTATAAGCGCATATAACCGACAGACTTTTTTCCTAATAATTATAGTAAGTATGCTTTTTATGGAAATATTGAACATAAATTCAATTATTCAACACAACTTATGCGTTAGCTCGCACCTTTTTACTCCAAATTCTATGGAACAATATAAATGCAACCAACGCCGCCGTACATTCCGTAATCACAAAAGCCCACCACACTCCTGTTGCTCCGATAGCCTTGCTGAGTACAAATGCCGCCGGAATTATAACCACAATGTATCTAAGCAGTGAAATGACAAGCGATGCCACACCCTCACCGAGAGCCTCAAGTGTACCCGAATAGGTCACTGAAAATGACGACACTATAAAGCCGAGACTTATAATTCTAAGCGCTGTACAGCCCTTCGCTATTGTGTCCGTGTTCTGCGTGAACATTCCCATAAGCTGTGAAGGTATCGCAAAACATGCCGCCATACCAAACGCCATAAGAACAGCCGTCATGCCAAGCGAAAGTCTGTATATCTTCTCAACCCTCTTGTTCTCTCCGGCTCCATAATTGTAGCCAACCAGAGGTCTTATTCCCTGAATAATTCCGTTTGCCGGAAGATAGATAAATGTCTGCAATTTGTAGTAAACTCCAAGCACAAGCACATAACTCTCCGAGTACACCGACAGTATTCCATTTAAAGCTGATATAAGCACCGACGGAAGGGCCATGTTTAATGTCGCCGGAACACCTATTCCATACATGCGCCCGCACACTTCACCGTCAAGCTTAGCACTCTCCCTGCTTATTTTTACCGGAAGCGGCTTAATTCTGTCAAAAATTATATATGCGAGAAGTGTAAGCACCTGTCCTATTCCCGTGGCAACCGCCGCGCCCCTTATTCCCATGCGCGGGAAAAATCCGACTCCGAATATCAGCATCGGGTCAAGTGCAATGTTTGCCACAAAACCGATAACCATGCAAATCATGGTCTCCTTCATTCTTCCGACGGACTGAAATATCTTCTCGTATGTTATACCGACATTGACTATCACGGCAAAAAGAAAGACTATGTTTGAGTACTCAAGTCCCAAGTCAACCACCGACTGCTTCGACGTAAATGCGCCAAGAAATGCCGGCATGCCTATAAGGCAAAGCGCCATGATAAGTATTCCGTGAAGCACGCTGAACATAAGCCCCTGCGTCGCCGCACTGTTTGCTTTCTTCTGCTGACCTGCCCCGAGAAAAAATGCAATCATGGCGTTAATTCCCACGCCAAAACCGACTGCAACCGAGGTCATAAGATTTTGTGCCGGAAACACAAGCGAAAGTGCCGTCATTGCATCCTCCGACAGCTTCGCCACAAAGTAACTGTCAACAATGTTGTACAGTGAACTGAACGCCATCGACAGCATCATCGGAAGAGCCATCGACAGCACAAGAGGAAATATCTTCCTCTCCTTCATAAATGTCTGGTTCATAATATTCTCCGTTTCTGTTTTTGTAAAAAGTACCACCCCAAGCGCGCAAAAAAACCACATAACCTAATATTTAGGCTATGTGGCGAAAAAAGATTTCTAATCTTGAAAAATCCACACCCGGCGGGTTTTATGAGGCACATTATAAATGATGTTCAGCAAAAAATCAATATGTTAATTCGTGGTTTTTATATTTGCCTCTTTAGGCATAATTATACTTATAAGTTCCTTGTCGAGCATTATGGTTCTGTTCCAAGGATTTATTATAACGCCATTTATCTCCGGCACCGTGAGCGCTGTCTCAAAAAGCTTGCCAATATCAGACAGAAATGTGGACTTTACGCTGTCAGCCCCCTTTAACTCCTCATCAAAACTTGTAAATGCCGTCCACCACAATTCACCGTCGGCGGTCTTTATCGTCTGTAGATTTAACTGCGTGCTCTCAAGCGACGGTTCAACCGCAACTATAAGCTGACCGCCCTCTCTCATGCGCCTTCTGATAACCGTAAGTGTATGCGCAAGCACTTCCTGCGACGGCTCTTTTTGAAGCGAAAGAACAGCCTCCTCTATTTTTTCATTGCCGATAAGTCCTTCGTCCTGAATATTTTTGTCATTAATGCTCATAAGATTACCTTTCATTTTTTCGCAAAAAATATTTCAATCCTCTCTGTTATCACATCATCAATCCACCCTTTTCTCACCATATCATCCATTATATCACATGCCTCCTCATGCGACATACCTTCCTTATATGGTCTTTCCTCGGTCAGTGCCTGATAAATGTCAATACATGCCATTATTCTCTCCGGCTCATTAATCTCCCATGCCATTTTCCCAAAAGGATAACCCGTTCCGTCAAGCCTCTCATGATGGAATGATGCCCAATCCCGTATATCGTCAAAATCCTCAACCTTTGACAACATCATATATGTATATCCGGCATGGTTCTTCATTTTTTCAAATTCCTCGTCAGTCAACTTACCCGGCTTCTCTAATATATCATTTCCGACAACCATCTTCCCGATATCGTGAAGAGCCCCCGCCATATAGATTTTTTCCACTGCGTTAGGCGAATAACCCATACTTTCTGCGAGCGCTGCCGCCTTATCCGCAACTCCGCGTGAATGATTTGCTGTGAACTCAGATTTATAATCTATAATCTGTGCAAAGAAATCTGCAATGCCGCGGCATGTCTTTGAATTACACATAATCCTGTTTCTAGGAACTTTTTTCCACAAATCTTCCTCAAAAGTGTCCTGTGACATGCTCACAAAATTTTCCTCAGAAAATACGTCAAGAAAAGCGTCGACACATTCACCATCGAACAATATGTCCCTGTTCTTGCTTACATATTCCTTTGCCTTTTTCCAGTTTCCATCGCTGAAATTACACGATTTTCCTATAATATCCACCATGTCACAAAGATGAATAATTCTTGCAAAAAGTGGAACTTCATTCCATTTTTTACCAAAAGCACCGCTTCCATCCGCATTCTCATGGTGATACAAAATAACATTTGATACATCCGTGCTAAAAGGAAGCATCTTTATATTCTGCTCGCCAAGTGTACAATGAGCACCCAGTTTTTTCTGTATACTGCCTGATATCCCCTTAATCACTGACTCTTTATAATTTCCGTTATCATCATAAGGTTCATCACCACTGTCCTGCAGCTCGTCACTTATATACTGTGTCAGTGCATTGTCATGCAGCATCGCACAAATTGCCAAATCCTGCAATGCCGCTCCCTCTATACCTAATTTCTCTGCCATACATACACTTATGTACGCAACCCTCTTGCCATGTCTGTTTGTCACATGCACAAGCTCTGCCTCTATGCAGTCGAGTGCATACGAGCACGCACTCACAAGTCCAACTATATCCAGTTGCATATCCTACCTCTTAAAATTTTCCAAAAATGTGTTTAAAAATATATTATCTGTCAAAATAGCTAAAATGTCAATCGTATCTGTTTTCACTGCTGCAATAGTATCAATGTCATGTAATGTTGCTCTTTTTAGAAGCATATTTTCCCTCCGAAAAGCATTATACCATAAGCATTGATGTGTAGCAATGGCGACTGTTCTATAAATGCAAAAACATCAACAATCATATATAAAAACAGATTATGGATGTATGTGCAGTTAAAATGCCTGCTTTCTGCCTGCAAGGTAGTACTTTAAAATTTTATAAATCATTACTTCTTTTTTAATTCCACCAATGCAGCATAGTGCAGAATATCAAACTCCTCCGGCGCAATTTCTGACAACAGCTTTCTATGTTCATCCTCCCACGCAGCCAGCTCCTCCCCCGACAGCGATGCCCCAACTCCCCTGCAAGCCTTCATTCTTCCATTCCACGTTTCTCTTGTAAAATGCACCTTCAAAGGATACTCCTCATGCGCCACAACATCAAATTTCTTCTCATAACATTCCGGAATATGTATCGGATGGATTGTCTCACCCGCGCCACTCCACGCCGGACTGTATTTTAACACCAGCTTTTCACTCTCTCCCGCAATTTTATCCTCGTATGGGAGCCATGCCATATACAACACCAACAGTTTTCCATCAGGCTTTAACATTTTGTAAAGCTTAGGCATTACCAAATCATGCTTAAAATACCAAAAGCACTGACATGCTGTGATTACATCAAACGACTCCTCCGGGAAATCTACATCCTCCGTCGCAGCCGCATAATAGTCAATGTCCATTCCCTCTGACAGTGCCTGTGCCTGTTCAATCTGCTCCTTCGAGATATCCGTGCCAACCCATTTTCCGCCATAACGATACATATTTCTTGGCAAAACTCCCGTTCCTGTTCCCAAATCGAGAATATTCTGCCCTTGCACACACAAACCCATGTCAACAATCTTCTTATAAAATTCCTCCGGATAAATATCCCTGTACTTTGCATACTCGCCTGAAACCCTTCCCCAGTCAAAGGCTTTGCCGCCGTCTATGTTTTTGCCTGTTATAATCATATTTGTATTCCTCCTACTTTGATACAAACAAGTCCCACAATACTTATCGCTCTCCACAATAGAAGCCGCGGTCTTGATTAATTAATGGAAATTGTAGTATAATAGATATTAATTTATATTTTCAGGCTATTCATATAAAAGCAACCTTTTAATTATGGATAATACTGTTCATAATTCAACTACTCTAAAATATTATACTATTGAGCTGACATTTGATGGATTTCAAATACCCGCTCAACTATTAATGAGGTAAAATTAATATGGATAAAAATACTGCAAAAGTTGTGTCCGATATTGTGGCAATTATACATCTGACGCGCACATGGGCATCCCCTTGCGGAATGTTAGGAAGCAATCATCTTCTAACTCAGGAACAGACAACTATTTTACTTGCATGGGTTGACATCATTGAAAGCTGCTTTATGTTTCTGCTTGATGATGTACCGGAAGAAGCATTTGCCGATTATGAAGATTATCTAAATGGCAGCTATTTTTAAACTACATCAATAAGTCAATCTGATATTTACATATATCAGTACTTTACAGCCGTTTTCTCACCAACTCCTTCACCTCTTTGTCAGGAGTAAGTGACTCACATATCTTATTAATAGCTTTTTTGTATGAAACAGCATCAAGCCTTAATTTTTCCTTGTCTGTAAGATATTCCCATATTCTGCGCGGAAATGTCACAAAGCACTCCGCAATCAGCCACCCCGCCGCCATCTGCGTATAATATCCATTGCCGGAAAAGTCCCTGTTCACAAGTGATAAAATCTCCTCAAGATATTTTCCTGTGTCTGATTTATTGTCCATTTTATAATCAGTTCTTACGGTTTTGTCTATATTCTTTTCATTATCTCCGCGCAATATATCACAGGCGACGCTTTCCTCGTTTATATTTTCATCATCTATAATTATGTCCTCAACAGTGACCTTTTTCATTCTCGGTCTCTTTTTTCCATCCACATCAACCTTGAGATAGTGGTCTAACAGCATGATAAGCCCGACCCTCGCCTTGTACTCGTCACCAGACAGAACACACTCCCTGATATACGGCAGAAATTCATCCCTGAAACTGTCCATCACCTTAAATTCCACACAAAAACAGTCATTTACAGCCCAGTTATTGACAAACGGAACATAATTTTTTAAATCCTGTAATGCCCTATCAAAATTTTTTTCTTTTGCCGTGCCGTAACCAATCACAAAACCGCGCAAAAGAGTCTCCTCGTGGTAAATGTCCGGTTCTATAAGCAATGCCCTGAAATCCCCATTATCTTTGACAAACTGCTTCGCATATTTCTTTAACACGGGCTGCCTCACTCCTATAACATTGTCACAGCCCGGTATCAAAGCCGACATAAAAACTGCATAATTTCCCTTATCCGACAAATTAAGTAATTCATTTCTTATGTACTCAAGCATATAAACTATTTATCCCCCTTCACCCGCGCAATTGACGGGACAAAGGTACGCCCTTGTCCCGGAACGCTCCTGTCACATCATCTTGTCAGTACTTTTCTGCAATATCTATGTGCTCCGCAATGTGGACATGTCAGCTTACGCTTCTTGATTGTGTGCGCTCCCATAATGTAGTCTCTCATGTCCGGCACAAATCTGGTCTTACATTCCGGACATTCATAGGCACCGGCATCCCTGTCAAGCACACATGCAATCGCTATTCCAAAAACAATCACCACAAGTCCTATGACAATAAGCACAATTCTAATCCAACTGTCCATCTCAAGCGCGCCCGAAATTACAAACAACGGTACTGCCGCCACAATCACCAGCACTGCAACCATGGCAGATAAAATTATTTTCTTTTTGCTCTCCTGAGCCTCTCTCACTAAATTCACCATATTTTCCTCCGCTTTCTTTTGATAATCTTCCTCAGAAACTCTCTCACCGCACAAAAGCTCGTTTACCGTGATATCCAGTTCATCACACAACGGTAAAAGCAATGACACCTCCGGAAATCCATTTCCACGTTCCCATTTTGAAATCGTCTTATCACTGATTCCCAATTTTTCGGAAAGCTGCTTTTGCGTATAACCTTTCCTTTTTCTCTCTCCCGCAATGAACTTTCCAATCATAATCTGATTCATCGTGCTGCCTCCTTTCTGAGAAAATTATCATTCAATTCTCTTAAAAATCACACCCACAAAGCGTAGAGAATGGTGAATTTATGCGGATTCTACGCTCCGTAGAGTTGGACGGCTGCTACGCAATCTTTTCATCAACTTGCTACAGCTTCGTCACATGAAAATCACAGCAGTCATCCCCTTGTGCAAGTGTTTTGGTGCGGTGCAGCTTTCCACCCTCATTCCTGTAATTTCTCTCGTCCATATTGCACAGACACGGAACAAACTCAAAGCAATTCTCACGAATGCCCAGCTTGCAAATACCACATTCCGTATAGGTATTGTAAAATTCATTGTTCCCCTTTTTATATTCAAATTTCCAGTCCAGCTCATATTTTGAGTTCTGACTTGCCCTGCTTTCTGCGAGCTTTTTGTCCTGCACCTTGTCAGTAAACAGGGTACATTTTTTATTCTTGTGGGCTTTTATCATAAATGGCGAGTCGAAAACTGCCGTCACCATCTCATTCACTATATCAGGCGTAATCTTCTCCGGCTCTGCCTTGTGTAATGAAAAAACAAATGCTGCTATGTACAAATTCATCTCCAACGAGCTTCCGCCTATGTCCGGAGTTCTCAAAAGCATGGCTTTATACTCTTTTTTTACTTTCTTCCTGTAATTGCCCATATTCATTTCCGGTCTCAATTCTGACAATCTTTTAAGAGCAGGTTCAAAACAAAGCATCTCCACAGATTTTGCAATAATTCCATATTTTAACATAACTATGAGCCTCCTTACGCATTTTATTATTCATAAACAATCTCCATATTCCCAATATAAGTTAGGTGTTTCTAACCCATTTTACCACAGTTTATGAACAATGAAAATAACAAAAATCCTTCAACTCCTCTATACAAAACATTATACATTATCGAACACATGTTTGCAATATATTTTTTCAAATAATTTAAAATACAAAAAACACCACGGAGCTTCCTCAGTATCCAAACCATGTACTCAGAAAAATTCCGTGGTGCAATTATTATATTTTTCAGCTTTGCTTCCTATTCACATTCACAACCTCAATGCTCTTAGGAAGCACCTCACTCACATTGTCCTCAGTGAGTATCACGCCAGCCTCAAAGCCCGCATATGTCACGGCGTACACCTCGCCAAACTTAGATGCCGTGGCAAGAAAATATCTGTGTGCGGGCTGGGTGTTCTTCACGGCAACCTGCTTTACCATAGCCTCCCTTGGGTCAGGGGTCGTAAAACCACTCGTTCTGTCAATGCCGTTTACACCAAAAAAGCCCTTGCTGAAATGATATTTTTGAAGGTTTAAAACTGCCTCCGCGCCGACTATAGCATCCGTCGAGCTTTTCGGCTCTCCGCCAATCAAAATCACGCTAAAGCCCTTGTCCGCAAGCCTTTTTGCATGGGAGAGCGCATTTGTCACATAGGTGGCTTTCTCCTCCCTTATATACTCAATCATCCAGCCTGTCGTCGTTCCGGCATCAAGATAAACACAGTCATAAGGCTCTATAAGGGAAACTGCATAGCGGGCGATTGCCTGCTTTTCCGCAGTCTGTAATTCCTGCTTTTGAAGCATCGAAAGCTCCGTGTTGACAATATGTGCCGGATGCAATGCTATCGCCCCGCCGAACACCTTTGTGAGCCTTCCTTCCTTATCAAGTGCAATTATGTCACGTCTGATTGTGGACTCCGAGGTATTAAGGATTTCCTTTAACTCCGCAACTGTTATGCTCTCCCTCTCATACACCAATCTGACAATCTCTTCCTGCCGTCTTTCTGTCAACATTTTTTCTTCCTCCAACTGCCAAGACAATACGCTTAAATCCAAGTCAAGCAGATATTCGCAATCCGCTTCGCCGCTTGCTCATAACCAAATAACTGCTTCGCAGTGCAAGTCCCCGGACTTACTTGATTTGGTTAAATAGTGTGAAAAATACATCTAAGACAGCAAAAACACTATCTTAGATGTATTACAATTTCACAACATTTCACACAAGAAAAACAGCGTTTTTCATCCCCATAACTATTTTTTCTCAAGCGATGTCTCTCTGATAATTTTTCTAATCGGCAATACTCGTCCCGGTGAAACCGAAAGCTCATCGACACCCATCTTTATAAATTCCTCTGTAAGTGTTGTGTCCGCACCAAGCTCACCGCAAATTCCAGCCCATATTCCAGCTTTGTGCGCGTTCTCGACGGTCATTTGTATCATCTTTAACACTGCCGGATGGTGCGGGTCGTAGAAATCGTCAAGCTTAGGGTTCTGCCTGTCAATGGCGAGTGTGTACTGCGTGAGGTCGTTTGTTCCAATGCTGAAGAAATCAACCTCCTTTGCGAGCTCGTCGCTGACCATGACAGCCGCCGGAGTCTCTATCATGATGCCCTCAAGCACGTCGGCGTAGGCTATTTCCTGCTCCTTTAACTCCGCCTTTACCTCCTGCATGATTTTCTTAATTCGTCTCACTTCATTTACAGATGTAATCATCGGATACATGACAGCGATATTGCCGTACACACCGGCGCGCAAAATTGCGCGAAGCTGTGTCTTAAAAATCTCAGGCTGTGAAAGACAAATTCGGATTGCCCTGTAGCCGAGAGCCGGATTTTCCTCCGCATCGAGGTTAAAATAGTCGACCTTCTTATCCGCGCCGATATCAAGCGTTCTTATGATGACACGCTTGCCTGCCATGGTCTCCGCAACCGACTTGTAAATCTGAAACTGCTCATTCTCAGACGGGAAATCGTCACTTCCAAGATATATAAACTCACTTCTGAAAAGTCCTATTCCGCTCGCGTCGTTCTTCAAAACCATCGCGAGGTCGCTCGTACTGCCTATGTTAGCATACAACATAATGTGCTGTCCGTCCAGTGTGACATCTTCTTTTCCCTTTAGTGTGAGAAGAAGCTCCTTCTTCTCATCCTCCTCCTTCTTGCGCTTTGCAAGTCTTTCGGAAGTCTCCTCGTCAGGCTCAATATATATCACACCGTCAAAGCCGTCCACAATGGCTTCCTTTCCGTCCAAATCTGTTGTGAGTGTAAGCCCAGTGTCGACAAGCGCCGGAATACTCATTGTCCTTGCGAGTATGGCAGTGTGTGAATTTACTGAACCGTGAACCGTCACAAACGAGAGAATTTTATCCTTATCCATCTGAACGGTCTCCGACGGTGCCAAATCCTCGGCTAACACAATGACAGGCTCATCTGCGCTTACCTGACCTTCCTTGCTACCCTTTAAAATAGAAATAAGACGCTCGGATATATCCTTTACATCAGCGGCTCTTCCGCGCATATACTCGTCATCCATAGCGGAAAACATATTTGCAAAGTTGTCAGCCGTTACACCGACAGCATACTCTGCATTTACCTGCTGCGTGGTGATAATGTTGTTTACGGAGTCTGTGAAATCGTCGTCCTCAAGCATCATCTGGTGAACCTCAAATATAGCCGCATTTGCCTCGCCAACCTCCTTGCATGCCTTGTCATAAAGAGCTGCAAGCTGTGTCTGCGCCGTCTGCTTTGCCGCCTCAAAGCGCGCAAGCTCGGCATCCGTGTCGGCTACCTTTACTCTTACAATTTTATGTTCCTTTTTTGAAAAAACACTGATTTTACCTATGGCTATCCCGCCGAAAACACTTTTTCCATGATAAACCTGCATCCCGTAGCCCTCCAATCATACCATATTTTAGACTGCCGCACATATTTAAAACATGTACGACAGTCTAATAACTTTTCCCACATTAATCCCTATTTCTTGGCGATTTACCGCGCAAGAGGATACTCAAAACAATTTGTTTTCGATAAGAAATAAATCCCGATATTCTATAAGTTAGCCTCCATAAAAGCTGAGATAGTGTTGTAAGCCTGCTCCTCATCCTCTCCGTTGAAGCTGAACTCAACTGTATCCCCCTGCTTTGCGCCAAGTCCCATGATACCAAAAATCTTCTTAGCGTCCACCTTTGCTGCGCCCTTTCCGATTTTAATCTCACTTGAAAAACCCTTTGCCGCCTTTACAAGCTCTCCTGCCGGTCTTGCGTGAATGCCCTGTGCGTCCTTGATTGTGTAAGAAAATGTCTTCATAGTGTTAATCTCCTTTCAATTAAGAAAAATTATTAAATATTTTTATAAAATTACTTTTTAAATATCTCTAAATTTTTACGCTACTTTTTTCTTGAAAAGTCCAAGTAGTACTGTCGAAACTGCTGTTCCGATTACGAGTGCCACAAGATACATAAGTGCGTTACCCACAACCGGGAATACGAAAATTCCGCCGTGAGGTGCCATGAGTGTACAGTTAAATACCTCTGACAATGCGCCCGATATTCCTGCGCCTACTATACAAGCCGGAAGTACATGCAACGGGTCGGAAGCCGCATAAGGAATTGCTCCCTCTGTTATAAATGCAAGTCCCATAATGAAGTTAACCGGGCCTGACTGTCTCTCCTCCTTGGTGAACTTATCCTTGAAAATTATTGTCGCAAGTGCGATGGCACATGGAGGAACCATACCACCTATCATAACTGCTGCCATTATATCATAATTTCCTGCAACAATGGAAGCCGTTCCAAACACATAAGCTGCCTTGTTGAAAGGTCCACCCATATCAACTGACATCATCGCTCCGAGGATAAATCCAAGTAAAACCTTGCTTGTGCCGCTCATACTTGCAAGTCCTGCGTTGAGCCCCGTGTTAATCGCTCCCATGACAGGTTCGATAACAAAATTCATACCAATACCCATAATCAAAATACCAAATACCGGGTAGAAAAGTACAGGTGCAAGCTTCTCAAGGCTTTCAGGAAGCTTATCGCAAATCTTCTTTAAAAGTAAAATCACATATCCTGCCAAAAATCCTGCGACAAGTGCGCCGAGGAAACCCGATTTTCCGTTTGCCGCAATCATACCACCGACAAATCCAAGCGCAAGTCCCGGTCTGTCCGCTATCGCCTCCGCGATAAATCCTGCCAAAACAGGAAGCATAAGCCCGAATGCCACGCCGCCTATTCCCTTGAAAAACGCCGCCGCCGGTGTAATCGTACCGAAGTTGCTTCTCTCAGCCGCTGAGAGAAGATTGATATCAACGCTCTGTCCATCAATCAAAAATGCTATTGCAATAAGTATACCGCCGCCGACAACAAACGGAAGCATGTGCGACACTCCATTCATAAGCTGCATGTATATTCTGTGGGCAACGCTGTCCTTTTTTCCCTTGCTCTGCACAGTCTCCTCGGTATGATTTCCCGCCTTAAATATCGGTGCGTCCTGCTTTAAAGCTCTTGCAATAAGCTCATCCGCCTTGCTGATACCGTCCGAAACCTGACACTGTATGACATGCTTTCCGTCAAATCTCTCCATAGGAACTTTCGCGTCCGCCGCCACAATGATACAGTCGGCATCCGCTATCTCCTGCTCTGTGAGGACATTTTTTGCACCGCCCGAACCTCTCGTCTCAATCTTTATCGTGCATCCCGCCTTAGAAGCCGCCTTCTCAAGCCCCTCGGCAGCCATATATGTGTGGGCGATACCCGTCGGACATGATGTGACGGCAAGAATTTTGCTGACCTTTCCCTCATCGGTTTTAAGCCTCTCATCAATGCTCGCCTTCTCCGAGTCCGCATCGTCAACTATCTGCATGAACTCGTCAACGCTCTTAGCCGCCCTCAATTTTGCGGTAAACTCCTCATCCATAAGCATAACCGAGAGCTTACTGAGCACATCGAGATGTACATTGTCCTTCGTGTTCGGCGCTGCTATAAGAAAAAGAAGTGTGACCGGCTCATCATCTAACGACTCAAAATCAACTCCGTTAGGTATAACCATCGCCGCAAGTCCCGGTTTAGTCACCGCATCGCACTTGCCATGCGGAATGGCTATTCCTTCGCCAATTCCGGTTGTCGACTCCTCCTCCCTCGCAAAAACCTGTTTCTTGTAGGCCTCCTCATCGGCTATCTTTCCGCTCTTAGCCATGAGTGCAACTGCCTGTTCGAGCGTCTGCTTCTTGTCGGAAGGTGCCGCGCCAAGCATCACGCTTCTCTTGTCAAGCAAATCCGTAATCCTCATAACTCCTCCATTTCCCACCCGGCTTTCGCTGCCGTGTGTAGTTATCGCTCCAAATTCTTACCTTCACTATATTTTATTTAGCACATTTTACTAAATACTTCACCTTTATACTTTTTATTTGACTGTCTCTGCTTTTATTTATTTTCTATTTTTTTGAGAAGCGCCTCAACCTCCGCCTTGGTCGCAAGCTGCTCCGAAAATGCGCTCGCACTGCCTGCGGCAAGTCCCTTGTGAAATGCGTACTCATAATTCTTCTTCTCAAGATACCCTGCAACAAAGCCTGCCACCATCGAGTCGCCGGCACCTACTGCATTTACAACCTTGCCCTTTGGTGCTTCGCTCATGTACTCCCTGCCGTTCTCATCGATGAGTACTGCGCCCTCGCCTGCCATTGAAACCAAGACATTTCTTGCGCCCTTCTCCTGAAGCTTCCTTGCGTAAGGAATTACCTCCTCCCGCGTCCTCAGCTCCACTCCGAATATTTCGCCGAGCTCGTGATTGTTCGGCTTGATTAAAAATGGCTTGTAGGAAAGAACATTCATGAGCAAATCCTTTGTCGCATCGACCACAATGTCAACGCCCCTCTCCTGCAAATCCGCCATGATATCCATGTAGATGGTGTCAGGCATTGACTGCGGAATACTTCCCGCGAGTATAAGAATGTCTCCTGTTTTCAAAGCATTAATCTTATCCCTCAAAGCCTTAACCTTGTCAGCCGCTATGTCAGGACCCATGCCGTTAATCTCAGTACCATCAATGCTCTTTAACTTGACGTTAATTCTCGATACTCCATTCTCAAGCTCAAGGAACTCTGCATTAATTCCGTCCGCTGTAATTCTTCTCTTTAGCTCTTCCCCGACAAAACCTGCCATAAATCCAAGTGCGGTGCTCTCAAATCCAAGATTTTTTAACACATACGATACGTTAATTCCCTTGCCGCCCGCAAGCATCTGCTCGTATGAGGTGCGGTTCGTCGCACCCAGTTTAAAATCTTTTACCCCCACTATATAGTCGAGTGAGGGATTAAATGTCACAGTGTAAATCATCTGCCGTCCTCCTCTCCGTTCGTTTTTGATGACTTTATTTTACAATCAAACTCGTTCATAATCAATCGTACTAATTCACAAAAATTCAATTATTTTTTGTGCATTTTGACGTTTTGCACATGTTTCGGCTCGCGTAAG
Organism: Eubacteriales bacterium; assembly: GCA_050874385.1. Classification (GTDB taxonomy): domain Bacteria; phylum Bacillota; class Clostridia; order Lachnospirales; family Lachnospiraceae; genus CAG-882. Next base: position 8,460 of record JBNMKO010000016.1, on the reverse strand, counting down.
TTGTACTTTTCGTCAATTTTATTCATTTCCCATTTGGTTTTCAATCAAATTCAGTCATCTATAACTCTTAATTTTTTCATCCAGTACTATAATGTTGAAACCAAAGTTCATTTACCAACTACATATCAACTATAAATGAGTAAATTTAAAATATTGCATAGATTTGTTCGCTGTACAAAGATATGCAAACATTATTGCTTATTATCCTCAATGCAATTTAAAATATGTAATTTTGCTCACAAAAAAAGCCCGGCTTCCATAGCATTTACCACAAAAACCAGACTTAAACACTTTTTTCCGCCCTTGATTGCAACAAAATCAATCTCCCCTTTATGGGTTTTTCCTGCAAACACTGTAAAACCTCTTGTTACAAGTTCGTAAATTATAATTTTTATAAAATGTGCAAGATATCCTTGCACAAACCTATCCTCTATATTCCCTCCGCTGCCCCGCAATCTCTCAGCGCATCGACAACCGCCGCAATATCCTCATTCATGCCAAGCGATTTGTCCGAAATGTCATTTGGCACATATGCCTCGCCCTTGTTGATGCACACATAAAATGCGTTTTTCCAGTTCGCTGCGTACTGCCAGAAGTTATATTTTATTATACCCGGTGTGTTGTAGCCGACCCCCAGTTCAAGGAATAAAATCTTCTGTCCCCTGTGATTTTCCATAAATTTCTCATACCTGTCCGCCGCCCTGTACCAACCATCATCCTGAACAAAAGTACTGTCCGAGCGAAGGTTCATGCTCATCGGTCTGCCGCATATCGGACACCTCGGAACAAGCTCCGTGGGTATTGTGAGTTTTATTTCTATATTTTGTGGCTTTACAAGAACCTGCTCTGTATTGCCGTTTTTTTCTGAATTTTCATATTTTATATTTTCGATTTCAAAGCCCTGACTCAATATCATTTTCTTTATAATTTCTTCATTATCGTATGTGCTGTCATGGCATGGCTTACTACACTGAAAAAGTCCGAAATCCCCTTGTGTGTAAAAAAGTCTCTCCTTGTCAAATCCTGCCCTTCGAAAACAGTGGTCAACATTCGTCGTGAGCACAAAATAATCTTTATCTTTTACCAGTTCAAAAATATTCTCATAAAGCGGCTTTGGCGGGTTCATATAGCGATTTACATACACATATCTGCTCCAGTACGCCCAATACTCCTCCAATGTGTCAAAATCATAGAAGCCACCCGAATACATATCCGAAAATCCATATTTCTCCTTGAAATCCGAAAAATACTTGTCAAATCGCTCCCCACTGTAGGTAAAGCCTGCTGCCGTGGAAAGTCCTGCCCCAGCTCCTATCACAACGGCATCTGCCTGCTCTAGCTTTTCTTTTATTATATCTATTTTATCCTTGCAGCTTAATGAATGGTTGTCCGGCTTATTTGCAGAACTCTCCATGCCTGTCACATCTGCCTTAGAGGTTCTCATTTTTCTTTTTAAAAACATCCATATCACCCACTTTCTTTCACTGTGCATTATACTTTTACATTACCCAATTCTCTCAATCGCCTTCACCGGACAGTTCTCATAGCAATTCCCGCAATGCAGACAGTGATTTTGATTAATCACATACGGCATCCCCTCGTCTATGCACCGTTGCGGGCAATTTCTCTTACATGTTCCGCATCCTATACATGCGTCAGTTATAAAATACCCTTTTTTATTCACCTGTGCGTCGCCAAGTCGATATGTATCCCTGAAAATAGGATTTACTCCAAGGTTGAAATACTCAACCTCAGCCTTGTCAATGCAAAAAATTATCCCAATATTTCTTGTGTCACCGGGATAGACATTTGCCAGATACGGCTGTTCCTCAAAAATCTTATCGCGCCATTTTTCCTGTTCCTCATCAGCCACCGCATAGGCTTTTCCCGACAGCCTAATCATTTCCTTGTATTTGGTATAGCACAAAATCTGCACCCTTCCATCTTCCATAAGCTCACGGCAGAAATTTTTGCCTCGCGCGGTGAAAAAATACAGTGCGTCCGGCTCATAGTGAATGGCACTGATATTTCTAATCTGCGGAGCGCCCTCGCTGTCAACGGTTGCAAATGCTAGGACACCGACCAATTCCATTTTCTTTAAACACGTTGCTAAATCCATAACATACCTCTCTTCTAAATCAAACCTCTATAAACATAAAAAATGCTACATAAACAATATTTTCATATTAATCTTATTACTCTCTATAATTTTATTTTCATAGTCAAACAGATATAGATATTCGCCCAAATCACATCAACCTTCAACTATCTTAATCCGCCCTTGTTTTCTTGGCTTGCTGTGCGGCTGCTCCCCGTCTATGTACCCGAGAATTACAAAGCCCTGACAGGCATACCCCTCCGGCACTTCCCATTTTTCCATAAGCTGTCTGCCCTCATCACAGTTAAATGTCTCATAACCTCTCGACACTATACACGACGCAATTCCGAGCTCCGTCGCCTGCAAAACCATATTTTCCATTATGCAAAAAGCATCCGCCGTTTTGAACAAAAAATTGTCCTGACAAAATACACACACAACAGTTGGCGCGCCATAAAAACCATTCTTTATTGTAGGGTCATCAATAGTGCTCGGCTGCTCCTTCGACACATAATTTCCTGCCAGATTTGTGCGGTCAAAATGCGCCATGTTCATTTTTCCAATATATGTCGTGAGTTCCCTATCATGCACCGCAACCATCACGCTTCGCTGACCGCCACCTGCATTTGGTGCAAAGCTCCCCGCCTCAAGTATTTTTTCCAAATCCTCTCTGCTAATCTGCTTGTCTGTATATTTTCTTATCGAATGTCTTGCCTTAATAATTTCAATCAATTCCATAATAATTACCCACTTTTAAATTACTGTACACTTATCAAGTATTTTATTGCAAAAATGCTGTACACATAATTTTTTATTATTATTGCTATAAATGAGCAATTATGTAAAATTTAACAAAATGACTTCTATTTGCTTGAATTTAAAATAGATTTCAATAAAAATATTTTTGTATAACAAACAAATTTACGCAACATTTTAAACTTGCTCATTTATAGATTATTACAATCTTCCGCGCAAATCACATATAATCCCTTCCGAATATTACAGCAATTCCCCCGTCAGCTCATTCCTTGTTTTCCAGCACTGTGGGTCTGCCCCGTAAAAATCGCCCGTCGTTCCGTTTGCGACAGCCGGACAACCCCTGCACCACGCCTTTAACTCACATTTACTGCACTTTGCAAATTTATCATAATCTCTGTATTTTTCCATCTGACATATCCACACGTCCGCCAGCCTGTCATCAAACACATTCGCCACCTTGCTGTTTGTGACCCTTCTGCACGCCATGATATCGCCGTTCGATGATATCGTTATATGACAGTTGCCACAGTTACAGCCACCGTAAATCATTCCGTCCTTAGCATTTCCCGGGATTTTGAACTGCCCTGTCTCATACTCGTAGAGAGTCCAAAGGTGGTCTTTTCTATTAAAATAGGTCTCGCACCCCGCTGCCTCGTATGCCTTGAACTTCGCATCGCAGATTTCAAGAAGATTTCTGTACTCCTGCGGTGTCATGCTCGTATCAACCTCGCCGCCCGTCGGCACATAGCGCGAAAGTGCAAACACCTTAACTTTCGCCTTCACAACCTCGTCAATAATATCCGGTATCTCGTCCATGTTTGTCTTTGACACCGTACTCATAATAACACTCTTAATTCCCGCACGGTTAAGGCAGTCTATTTTCTCAAGCGTCAAATCAAAACTGCCCGGTTTTCTGAACCAATCGTGCGTCTTTCTCATTCCGTCAAGCGACATCTGATATTTTTCACAGCCGCACACCTTCAACATACGGCATATCTCATCGTCGAGATGAAACGGATTTCCCATAATTGTAAATGGTATTTCCTTACTTTTTAACAAAACCATTAATTTCCAGAAGTCAGGATGAAGGATAGGGTCTCCGCCCGTAATGTAAAAATAAGGTATTCTGTTGTACACTCTGCAAAAATCCTCGCAGTTGGCAACGACCTCCTGCATCTGCTTCCACGTCATGCTTTTTAGCTCCTTGCAGCCCTCGCCCGAAAAAATATAACAATGCTTACAACGCTGGTCACACTCATCTGTGATATGCCACTGAAATGAAAAATATGACTTTCCCTGATTATACTGACTCATCCTGTTCTCCCTTCCTAAAAACCTGCCGCGATGAGGAGATGAGAAACTCCTACAGGAAATTTCCCATCTGCCATCAAATCAACAATTCAAATTACTTATCTCCTGCTCCGCATGCTGTTCCACATGCCGCTGGCTTCTCCTCCGGCTTATCTGCCGCTCCACACGCTGTTCCACATGCCGCCGGCTTCTCCTCCGGCTTATCTGCCGCTCCACATGCTGTTCCACATGCCGCCGGCTTCTTCTCCGGCTTATCTGCCGCTCCACATGCTGTTCCACATGCCGCCGGCTTCTTCTCCGGCTCTCCTGCTGCTCCGCACGCTGTTCCACATGCTGTGCCCGGCTGCTGCTCGTCCTTCTTGCTCCATCCAAAAATGTTTGATAATGACATAATTTTCCCCTTTCTTTGGCGACCTGTCATAAGTATAAAATGAAAAATTCTTACGAACAATTTCTGAATTATTCTCATAACATATCGCATCCATATAAGATTTTTATTTGGCTCTCGCCTTGTTGCATCTTTATAATAGCAATAGAACTCACATAAAAAAAGTACGCACATTTTTATTACATAGTTACATAAAAGTTACCAACTAAAAAATGCCCTCCTTCACAGAGAGCATTTAAAACTTTAACATAAACATAATTTAGCGAAACCTCACACTATTAAGATTGCGTGCTTTCTACAAGCCCAAAAACCGTCCCCAATGGTTACGCATTTTTCATGCACACAGTATCAGGCTCATGTCCTAAAATCTCATGCTTAATCAGTTCCATCACATCATCAAACACCAAAACCTCATCATCATACTCGTGTGTACAAAACAGTTTGCCGCTATCTCCAATCCACACTCTTGCCGGATAGTAGTACCCAATCTCTCCTATCATGCAAATATTTTTGTCATAAGCTTTTACAGCTTTGTACTCATCCGACTCCAATTCTCCCTTCAAATCATCATACATGAAATCTTTTACATCAGTGCAGTATGATTTAGGGTACGGAAAAAGAATAAATTCAAAATCATGTCCCCTGTTAGTTTCAGACTTATCAAAATACCAGTACTCTTTAATCTTGTAATATTCGGCAATAAAATCTTTGGTTTTCACCGATAACTCAATTCCAAATCTTTCAAAGTAATCCGCCACTTCATCTATATTGACCTTTCTCCCCGGATACCAGCCTGCATTTTTTAACATCATAAGTATCTTTTCTTTAATATTTCCTGATAACTTCTCCAATTTTAAATTCCTCTTTTTTCATAATAATCTCCATTCCGCCGCCAATAGTAATATCTACCCAGTAGCTATGCAATCAGCACTTTTTTCCCCTCAAATGCAAAGCCGTAATTTATATATTAGCAACTGCTACAGCAACCATCATTATAACGTTTTTTCTATCCCATGCTATTTTGCATACTTTTATTAAATTATACTATTCAAACCACTTGTCCGCAAGCCTTGTAAAAAACATTGTCTGCCATCCGGCTATAAACTATATATTTCTTCTCAACGACCACACTGCAATATCTAAAGCTAAAATAAAAGAACTTTCGTAGGCTCTTTACAGATACCTTTTCTTATGTTACACTCTATTTGGAACTTACATTATATTTTGATGTATAACAAATCCACCGTATGCGTCACTCTTTTGTTGATTTCCGCAGATTTATTATACATTGCAAGTACTTATTATATTTCTTTATTTAAAAGTCAAAAGGAACAATCAAGTCCAAAAACTCCGTCCCAATGGCACAAGGAGGTGATTTAGAAATGTTGACCAAGGAAGAACTGCCTGAATGTCCGGTGGCGACCACCGTACAGCTTATCGGAAGCAAATGGAAGCTGCTGATTATGAGAAATCTGCTCGAGAGACCGTGGAGATTTAATGAGCTGAAAAAAAATCTTGAGGGAATAAGTCAGAAGGTTCTGACTGACAGCCTGCGCTCCATGGAGGAGGACGGCATCATAACAAGAACCGTGTACCCGGAAGTTCCGCCGCGCGTAGAATATGCACTCAGTGAAACCGGCGAGTCCATGCGCCCAATCCTCAATGCAATGTACGATTGGGGAACTAATTACAAGAAAACGCTTGCATAAAGCAGAAAACCACATTATCCCAATCTTCTTGAGACAATGTGGTTTTCCTTGCATCGCGCGCCCGCTCCATACCATTAATGATAATAATTAGTTAAACCTTCCCATATCTGATATGAATACTAACACATCATTTTTCAACAACGGCATCAAAGCACACCACCGCCCTAAACGTATCCCCCACGATATCAATCTTAAACTCCCCTCCAAGCGCGTGTGTATAAGCGTCCACAATCGCAAGACCAAGACCGTTCCCCTCGGTATTTCTAGATTTGTCTCCCCTGACAAACTTTCCTTTTAACTCGCTCTCATCATTCTCAATCGGATAAGCCGAGACATTTATAACTTCCAAATATACTTTTCCCTCATTTTTATATGTTTTCACATATATTCGTGTCCCCTCGAGCGAATATTTTACCGCGTTGCTTAACAGGTTCTGACCAATCCTATACGCATACATGTCATCCCCCATAAAAAAGATATCTTCTTCAGACAGTTTTGTCACAAAAGGTATCTTTTTTTCAGGGTAACTCTGTCCAATACCGCTTACAAGCTGTAATACAAGCTTGTTCAGATTGAGACGTTTCATGTCAAGTACCGATTTTCCACTGCTCGCCTTGGAAAGCTCAAGTATCTTGTCAATCATCTCCTTTAACATCTCCGATTTTTGCATAACTACCTTGACATAATCGCTCATAACGGGCGTGAGTTCTTCCTTCTCCATAAGTGCAAGATAGCCTATAATAGCCGTCAACGGTGTCTTTAAGTCGTGCGTCACGTTGGTTAAAAGTTCAACGCTCAACTGATTTGCCTTGTTCTGCTCCTCAACTGCCTTTCCCTGCTCCTCTATGGCTTTTACCTGTTCCTGTTTTGCCTTATTTTTCTCATCGCTGGCAAGTTTCTGTTCATGGCGCATCTTTGCATTTAACACACCTGCCCTAAAGTTTCTTGCCTTCTCACTCTCCACAATGACAGGAATTGCAGATGAAGCTATTGGAACAATATATATCAGTGCTAAAATCCAGCCTGCATCATAATTTATAAGCTCTTTCCAGTAAGTGTAGCGGTTTAGTGCAAATCCCTTAGTCAATATCATTGTAGCAATAAAAGCATATACAATACAACCGGTCAGCTCAAACACAAATATTTTAAAATAATATCTTCCAAATTCCAAATCATCAAGCCCCTCAGCCCTTTTCGTCAAATTCATCATGATAACCCTGAAAGAGAATACTATACCGGATGCCGCCCACAGAAACATGAACACTGCCCAACCCGGAGCATAATCATAATTCGTCATCAACACCTGAATCACTACAATAAGACTTAGAACAAATAAAAACCCTGACGCTGCCGCAACAATCACATTATTCTTTTTAACATCAAGCCATTCCCTACATTTTTTCCATTTTGTAGCCAATTCCCCACACCACCTTTATATATTTTGGATTTTTTGTGTCAATCTCTATCTTCTCGCGGATACGCCTTATATGAACCATAACTGTATTTTCCACCGCGTACCCCACATTTTCCTCCCACACGCGCTCATAAATCTCCTCCGCCGAGAAAACCCTGTTAAGATTATTTATAAGAAGGTTCACAATCTTGTACTCCGTCGCCGTGAGCTTAACCGCCTCGCCGTCAACCATCACCTGCTTTGCCGCCGTGTCGAGCACCATTCCGCCGTTGCAAATTTGGTCACTTTTAGAATTTTCATCTTTCTGTGCCATCTCATTCCACGCCCTGAACCTGCGAAGAAGAGCCTTTACCCTCGCTCCAAGCTCCGCCGGATTGTACGGCTTACAGATATAGTCGTCAGCGCCCATCGTGAGCCCATACACTTTATCGCTGTCCTGCGTCTTTGCCGACAGCACGATGACCGGAAGATGATTATTCTCCCTAATTTTCATGAGTGCGGAAATTCCGTCAAGCTTTGGCATCATAATGTCAAGCAAAATCAAATCCGGCTTCTCCTTTTCAAGCTGTTCCAACGCCTCAAGCCCGTCCCGCGCCTGCACCACCTCAAATCCGTCATATTCCAAAAGCTTTGACAAGGAAAAAAGTATCTCCCTGTCATCGTCAACAACCAGTATCTTCTGTTTTTTCATCACTGCCCCCATGTATGCGTATTTCTTTTCTGCTTTGATTCGGGAGTCAAAACATGCTATATATACCCAGCCTTGTATAACGTATTATAT
>JBNMKO010000015.1:0-47202 GCA_050874385.1 Eubacteriales bacterium | reverse complement strand
TGCCCTCGCAAGTATTATCTCCGTAGCCTCAATACATGCCTCGCGCTCATCCTGTGGTATCGCTTTCTCAAAACCATAGGTTCTCTTTCCAACCGTCGTTGTTTCCATGCTGGTTGATATGGAGTGCAATTTATATTTATCCGGATAAATATATAATGAGGAATTATATTCAAGCCCACTGTAATCCTGCTTTTCCCAGACAAATTCCGGCACGGCGATATCTTGCGTTGACGTTTCCGAACTAACATCATTCTCCCGCATAGATTCCAGTGTAGTATTTTCAGTAGATATGTCTGAATTAACATCGGCTTGCTTTTGACATGCCGAGAGTAATATTGCGATGGATACGGCGGATATAATTTTTATTGTTTTTATATTTCTCACGTTGTTTTTTATTCCTTTCTTCTCGTATATTTTACTAATAATTTTTCTCTTTTGTGATAATACAAGATGTCAAGATGTTCATAAAATCTAATTTCTATGTTGCACAACGTCCATTACTCATTATACATTCACAACAAAATTGCCTGCCCTACCACCCAATAAAATGTATCGCAATCGGCATGGCGATAAGTCCTATAACCGTTCCCGATATTATTCCGAACAACACATCCGATGGGAAATGTACATACAGATATATCCTCGAAAATGCTATAAGCGATGCCCACACAAGCGCCGCCACACCCCACCACGGGTTCATGTGAAAAATGACGACAACACATGCAAAGGACGACGCGGAATGTCCCGACGGGAGCGATGAACCGAGCGGTCTTTTGATTAGCAGGTCAACCGTCTCATCAAGGTCACATGGTCTGTCCTTGGTAAAAAGACCTTTTATGATAAAATTTGCGATAAAGGCGACAGCGGCGATGACACATATCAACACCATTGCCTGATGGTGCATATTTTTGACAAGGTACAGATACAACGCCACGAACAGCCATATCATTCCGCCGTTTCCCGACTTTGTTATAAGAATCATAAGCTTGTCGAGCCTGTCCGTCCTAAACTGCTGTATTTTTGCAATCATGCGGTCATCAATTCCACGCCTTAGCTGTTTCTGTTTTTTTAATTCCTCATCCCAGTTAAGCCCCTTGTAATGCTCTCTGGTCTTTCTAAGCACTGACATTTTTAATCCCCTTCCCGGCATATAATATATATTTACAAAATATATAGACCCATGAATTTTAGCACATTTTCACCCTTTTCACAAGAAAAACGGCGCACCATAAAGCCTTTCATGGCAATATTTTCCTTGCAGTGTGCATACTTATCATGTATAATAACCTAAAATTGCGTCATTTCATGCTGACGTGATTTAATATTTTTATTTTAAAAGAAGGAGTGATTTTTTTAATGGCCCCCGGGGACATAGCACAAATTTTTATTGTTATCATTTTACTTATGCTCTCTGCATTTTTCTCATCCGCAGAGACGGCACTGACGACGGTTAACCGTGTCAGAATCAGAACGCTTGCCGACGACGGCAACAAAAAGGCAAAGAGAGTTCTTGACATCACGGACAACAAGACCAAGATGCTCTCAGCGATACTTATAGGCAACAACATCGTGAACCTGTATGCGTCATCCCTCATGACAACACTTGTTGGAAGGGCGTTTGGTTCGCAGTGGATAGCGGTTGCAACCGGTGTTCTCACATTTCTCATACTTATATTTGGTGAGATTTCGCCAAAGACGGTCTCCACTCTAAAGGCAGAGCAGATTTCCTTGGCATACAGTGGGATAATCTCATCACTTATGTGGATACTCACACCGGTCATATTTATAGTTAACAAGATTTCCATGGTATTTCTTCTTATGTTTGGTATCGACTCAAGGGAAAAGGGACAGTCCTTCACCGAGGATGAGCTTCGTACCATCGTTGACGTGAGCCATGAGGAAGGCGTGCTTGAGCATGAAGAGCATGAAATGATTAACAACGTATTTGATTTTGGCAATTCAAGGGCGAGGGATGTCATGATACAGCGAATTGACATGACCTGCGCTTCTATAGACAGCACCTACGACGAGATTATTGATATATTCCGCGCTGAAAAATACACGAGACTTCCTATTTACAAGGACTCTATCGACAATGTAATCGGAATTATCAATGTGAAGGATTTGCTCCTCTACTCGCCGGGCGATGATTTCCATGTATCAGAAATTTTGCGCGAACCGTACTATACTTACGAGTTCAAAAAAACTTCCGAGCTCATGGAAGAATTAAAAAAGACCTCCAACAATATAACTATTGTTCTCGACGAATATGGTTCAACCGTTGGTATGATTACTCTTGAGGACCTTCTCGAGGAAATCGTGGGAGAAATCAGGGATGAGTACGACGAGGATGAGGAGGACTGCATCACCAAGATTAACGACAACGAGTACCAGTTAAACGGTATGACAAAGCTTGACGATTTGAACGAGCTTCTTGACACGGACTACGAGTCCGAGGACTACGACTCGGTAAGCGGTCTTGTGATAGATAAGCTTGAGCGTCTTCCGCACGACGGCGACGAGGTACAGCTTGACCACGCGCGCATCGTGGTAGACCACATCGAGAAGAACCGAATTGACAAGATGCACCTATATATTACTCCCGACGATGAGAAAAACTCAGAAACGGAGCAACGCTAATATATAATAAAATATTTATACGGAGGAAAACAAAATGTTAAAGGAATTTAAAAAATTCATCTCCCGCGGCAATGTCCTTGACATGGCTGTCGGTATCATCATGGGTAGTGCTTTCACCGCCATTGTCACCTCACTGGTAAACGACATTCTCACCCCGATAATAGGACTTATCATCGGCGGACTTGATTTTGGCGGACTTTCAATCACAATCGGCAACGCCTCAATCGCTTACGGCTCATTCATTCAGGCAGTTATAAACTTCCTGCTTGTAGCGCTCTCACTTTTCCTTATTGTCAAGGGAATAAACAAGCTCCACTTCAAGAAAGAGCAGGCACCTGCCGCACCTACGACAAAGGATTGTCCACTTTGCTACTCAAAAATCAATATCAAAGCTACAAAGTGTCCTTTCTGCACCGGAGATATCACAAAATAACACTAAAAAAGGCAAGAGCACTCTCCATGCTCCTGCCTTTTTAATTTTATGTCTTACTTATCCCACCCGTTAAATATCTGTGCGAGCGGTGAGTCCGCCGACAGAACAACGGTCTTATTTTTTCCAACCATCGAAATCTTGAGCGCATCGAGACTTCTCACAAACTCGTAAAACTCTGTGCGAGCCTCATCGCCATACGCCTCAGCAAGTATTCTCATGTACTCCGCCTCGCCCTCAGCGACAAGTATCTCCGCCTGCATCTGCGCTTCCGAAAGCATAACAGTCACTTCCTTGTCGGTTGTGTTTCTTATAACCTGCGCCTCAGCCTGTCCTTCAGCCGTGTAGGTCGCCGCAATATTGTCGCGCTCCGATATCATACGCTCATAAACGGCGGTCTTGTTGTCGCTTGGAAGGTCAAGTCTCTTGTTCTCAACCGTTATAATCTCTATGCCATACTGCGCCATCGTTGCCCCGATATTGTCCTCTATCGACGCGGCAAGCTCGCCGTCCCTCGCCTTTATAACCTCGTCCTGCGTCATGGAGCTTATCGTGTTCTTGGTCGCATTGAACACCACCGTGTCAATACGGCTCTCGGCGTTTGCGATTGAACCGTTAAGCGTCTGTGCAAACTTTAACGGGTCTGTTATTCTCCACAACACATAGCTGTCGGTTATCATTGTTTTCTTGTCCGATGTGATTACCTCGGATTCGGCAATGTCATACAAAAGCACTTCCTTTGGGAGCGTGTCCGCTGTCTCTAAAAACGGAATTTTAAAGCATATTCCGGATGTCGTCTGAACCCTGTCAACCTTTCCGAAACGCTTGATAAGCTTGAACTCGTTCTGGTTTACAACCTCTATCGACGCGCCGAGCGTTATAAGTGCCACAACCGCTATAATTATTATGGCTATCTTTGATTTTTTCATAAGGTATCCTCTCTTTCCCAATTATCTAAATATTACTCCTCTGTCTGCGTGCTGTATGAACTGCCATTATCATTTGCCGTATTCCCTGTAAACGAGTCGAGTGGGAGCACTGTCTCAACGCCGTCCGTTCCGACAATAATCACCTTTAGGTCAGGAAGAACATCCTCCATCGCCTCATAGAACATACGAAGCTTTGTGACTGTAGGGTTCTTTACATACTCCTCATACATGGCATTAAATCTTGAAACCTGCGCTGTAGCTTCATTTATACGCTGTTCCTTCTGCGCCTCGGCATTTTTTATAATGCCGTCCGCCTGCGCCTGTGCCTCCGGAACCTGCTCATTGCGGTACTTGTTGGCATTGTTGAGAGCTGTCTCCTTGCCCTGTTTAGCCGTCTCAACCGCCTTGAACGCCTCCATTACCTCTGTCGTAGGCGGCTCGGAGTCCTGAATTGTGATGTTGACAAGCATTATTCCCAAATCCTGCTCCTCAAGCTTTCCAACTATGAGCTGCTTGATGTTTGACTGGATTTCCGACTTTCCCGTTGTGAGAACGCTGTCAACATCGTAGCTTGCCACAATGGAACGTATACAGCCCTGAGCAATATTTTTTAAAATAAGCTCAGGATTTTCTGAATTGTAGACTGCCTTTACCGGGTCTGTCACCTTGTACTCGACAAAGAAATCCACATTCACAAAATTGTAATCCGATGTAATCATAAGCGACTCGTCCGTGTCAAGCACATACCCGTCGGCATCCGTGTTGTAGCCCATCGTAAAGCCGTGTATCGTTGTGTCAACCTTGATTACATTCTGGATAAAAGGAATTTTAAAGTGAAGTCCCGAATCCGTGACTGACTGCGGCTTGCCAAGTGTTACAAGCACCGCCTGCTCCTGCTCGTTAATCTGGTATGTAGAGTTCATGGCAAGCACAGCCACAATCACCACCACAATCGCAATCCAGCCGAACCGCTTTAAAAACTTCCCGGACTTCTTAGCCGCTTTCTTAAACTCCTCCTCATCGTAAATAAAATCGTTGTTATTACTCATACTTTCTCTCCATTCCGCAGATGTTTTTGCCCAAGGAAAAGTGTCTGTGACATCTGCCGCACAAACAATGTGGGGGAAACCATTCCCTGTTTCGTAATACATGTTATACCCAAATATTTTGTCATATAAAATATGTGAAAATTCTGAATGACCATTGATGTTATCTATCCGGCATCTTTATTTATTCTGCCCTTTAACGACATTTTAGATAAGCATCAACATTAATAAATATTAATAAAAAAAGACTCTTGCTATGAAAAAACCATAACAAAAGTCTTGCCACTCACTCACAAAATCCGAATCCATAACCGCGGTATAATGGATTGTTCTGACGGAAATTATGACACCTCACGGTGCCAGCTACTCCCTTTTGGGTATGTTAATATATTAACATAGCTTTAAATATCTGTCAATACGTTTCACCGCCCACTTCCAATGCACCGGACTTTCCGCCAAGCATCTCTTCCAAAAATCACAACTTTCCACAATTTTTCTGTAATTTCTCCAACAAATCCACATTCTGATTATTTTTCAGTGGATTTTTGCGATGGATTATTATAATATAATTGCCGGATATAAATTAATTAAGTAAATAATTGCCAAACCGAAGTTCCGTACTTTACAATGTCCGTTACACATAGTTTCGCAATTATCCAAATCCCTATCAAAAAATGAGGTAATGCCATGTTTACAAAAAAACAGCTATGGGCACTTCTCATACCTCTTATGGTTGAGCAGGTACTCAATTCACTTATGGGAACCGCCGACACGATGATGGTCAGCAATGTAGGTTCCGCGGCAATCTCCGCCGTATCGCTTGTAGATTCAATAAACACTTTGATACTCAACATTTTCTCCGCGCTCGCGACGGGCGGCGCAATAGTGTGCTCACAGTATATCGGAAAACAGCGCACCGACAAGGCAAATGCCGCCGGACGGCAGTTGATACTTTCAATGTTTGTGATATCAACTGTCATATCGGCTGTGTGCGTGATATTCAGAGCTCCTCTTTTGTCACTTATTTTTGGAAAAGTTGACGCTGATGTAATGGAAAATGCACTTATTTACATGCTTATCACAGGTCTCTCATTTCCATTTATAGGACTGTACAATGCGTCGGCAGCGCTGTTTCGCTCGTCGGGCAACTCAAAGCTTCCTATGACCGTATCTATGATATCCAACTGTGTAAATATAGTCGGAAACACGATATTTATATTCGGGCTTAAAATGGGAGTTGCCGGTGCTGCGCTCTCAACGCTTGTCTCAAGAATATTCTGCTCGGTTGTAATCATGTACATTCAGACCAAGCCAAAACAGGCTATATACATAGACAACTATCTTTCCATACGACCTGATTTTCCGATGGTCAAGATGATACTCGGCTTTGGTATTCCAACCGGAATTGAGAACGGCATGTTCCAGTTCGGCAAACTTGCCATACAGTCGACAGTCTCAACACTCGGAACAACAGCCATCGCCGCACAGGCTATGACGGCGGTGCTCGAGGCATTCAGCAGCATGGCGGGTATGGGTATAGGACTTGGCATGGTCACGGTTGTAGGTCAGTGCATCGGTGCCGGACGCAAGGACGAGGCAAAGCGCTACATTTTAAAGCTCACATGGTATGGAGAGGTATCAATAATTATATCCTGTGTCCTTCTCTACCTCGCCTGTGACCTGATAACAACACTCGGCGGAATGGAGCCGGAGGCTGCTGCCCTTTGTAAGCAGATGACTCTCGCCATCACGATATACAAGCCGATAGGATGGGCTTTCTCGTTTATGCCGGGCTACGGTATGCGCGCGGCAGGGGACGTAAAGTTCTCGATGATAACCTCATCAATAACAATGTGGACATGCCGTGTATTTTTGACAATCGTGCTCATCCGCTTCTTTGGGTGGGGACCTATGGCGGTGTGGATTGGAATGTTCAGCGACTGGACAATGAGAAGCATCTGCTTTGCGACCAGATTTTTCACGGGCGGATGGATGAAAAAAAAGGCTGTCTAAACAGCCTTTTTTTTGTCTAGTATATCTGCCAACACTTCAATCAAAGTATCTACCTCAAAAGGCTTTGTCACAAACCCGTCCATGCCCGCATCGAGAGCTTCCTTTCTGTCCTCCTCAAAGGCGTTGGCTGTCATCGCGATAATAGGTATTGCCGCCTTTTTGTGGCTGCTTAACGCCCTTATCCTTCTTGTCGCCTCATAGCCGTCCATCTTTGGCATCTGAATGTCCATGAGAATTACATCATATCTGTTATCATCCGCATAGCGAACCTTGTCCACAGCCTCGCTGCCGTCCTTTGCCACATCGACATTAAAGTTGCGCTCCTTCAAAATAGCCTGCGCAATCTCCTGATTTAGCTCGTTGTCCTCAACAAGGAGAATACTCTTTCCGACAAACTCCTCCGTGTTTTCCTGTTTTTCTGTAGTCTCCTCATCTTCAACACAGAACGGGCGCGATAGAACCGCCCTAAGCTCCGACATAAATATAGGCTTTGACACAAAGGCTGTCACTCCTGCCTCCCTCGCCTCATCCTCGATATCCGCCCAGTCGTAGGCGGTCAAAATTATAATCGGCTTTGAGTTTCCTATAACCTTTCTTATGCGGCGGACGGTCTCGATACCGTTCATGTCGGGCATAAGCCAGTCGATTATGTATGCGCCGAACTCATCGCCCTCGTTTAGCGCATCCTCCGTCCTTATGACCGCCTCCTTGCCCGATATCGTCCAATCCGGGCGCATGCCAATCTTTCTTAACATGCGGCACATATTGAGGCATGTGTTGGTGTCATCGTCAGCCACAAGCGCCCTCATGCCCTGAAGCTGTGGGATTTTCTCGTATCGCACATTCTGCCCGCTGACGGCAAATCTGAGAGCCACAACAAACTCCGTTCCAACACCTTCCTCGCTTTCCACGGTTATCGAACCGCCCATCATGTCGACGATGTTCTTTGTTATCGCCATGCCAAGTCCCGTTCCCTGAACTCCGCTTACCGTCGTGGTGTTCTCTCGGGTAAACGCCTCAAAGATGTGCTCCTGAAACTCCTTGCTCATTCCTATTCCATTGTCCTTTACATGGAACTCGTAATCCGCATATCCCTCCGGCGCTGTAGGCTTCTGGATAACCCTTATGGCTATCGTGCCGCCCGTTTTGGTGAATTTTATGGCATTGCTTAGAAGATTTATGAGTATCTGATTTAATCTCAACTTGTCCGCAATTATATTTTCATTTACAACATCCTCTGTATCTATAAATAGGTCAAGTCTCTTAGAAGATACACCCGCCTGTATGATTGTTCGTATGTCATGAAGAACATCGGGAAGATGTAACGGCTTCTCGTCAATCTTAACCTTTCCGCTCTCGATACGGCTCATATCGAGCACATCATTTATGAGTGATAGAAGATGCTGGCTTGAGGTCATTATCTTTCCAAGATAATTTTGAACCTGCTCTTTATTGTCTATATGTGTCGCCGCAAGTGATGTAAATCCGATAATGGCATTCATAGGTGTACGAATATCGTGTGACATATTGTTCAAAAATGTGGTCTTTGACTTGTTCGCGTGTTCCGCCGCCTCAAGTGCGAGCTGCAATTCCCCACGGCTCTTTTTGAGCTTGTCGTTTAACTCCCGTATCTCCTTCATTCTCGAGTTCATATATGTATTGTAAATGCCCGACATTCTCATGTTGGACATATATATTCCAAGTATAAGACCTGCCACAGAAAAAAATATCGAGTTGCTCTGATTTGTGGCATACACAGGGTACTGCGATTGAAGTTTTGCTATAGTAAAAAGGTACACCAGCTCAGTCGGAAGCACAACCGCCGTGAGTTCAACAGCATTTAACGCAAAAAGCATCGGTGCGACATTTACAAAAACAAGGTAGAGCGTGGTTCTCTCCTCAATGCTGCCCTTTCCTACGGACGCTACTATGCCAATTCCCATATACAAAAACATAAACAGGTACGCCGATATGTGCACCATGATATGTCTGTTTTTTATAAAAAATCTGTTCACCACCGCAAGCGCCACAAACAGGATGACCGCCGCAAAAAATACTACTCTGTTGGTGAAATTAATTCTCACATAGGACACACAAAGTCTGGCAAAATATACTACCGCACACACCCACGAAAGAATGATAATGCTCTTTCTGTTGCTCTCATCTATGTCCGGCGCTATCATCTTGTACTGCTCTTTCTCAAGCCCTCCGTACAGTATGAGCTGCGAAAGCTTTTTGGCGCACTTTTCAACATTTTGTCCAATGGATGCCATACCTAAATTTCCTCCTATAGTGATATGCCTAACATTTACAGCACATTGTATTTTAATCAGCGCGATCACTTCTGTTTTTTCTAAAAACAGTGATATTTTTCATAACGACGTGCATTATATATCTATTTTATCATTCATTTTAACACATACAAAAAAATTGTAAACGTCATAAATATACAAAAATAGCGGCATTTCGCACAACCACTGCACGAAACACCGCCATAATAATTAAAACTCTGTGAAAATATCCGTCTCCTTTTGAAGCGCCGATGCTATCTGTCTGTTCTCGTCCATCTTATGGTTGATATTGTCCATATCTCCCACAAGTGTCTGTGTGCTCTGTGCCGCACCGTTTACGCCCTTAGCTCCCTCCTCTATGGCATGTGTTATATTGTTTATCGAGCCTGCAATGGAATCGACCTCGCTCTTTAAGATATCGGTTTTCTCAGCAAACTCGTTCATCACGCTCTCAATATATGTCGCATTGTCGCGGTACTGCGCTCCGCCATGTACAAAGTTTTCAAACTCGGGAAGTATTGACTCCCTCATGTAGCCAACAAGATTTTCGGCATTTTCACTCAGGTTTTGAACCGCGTTGGTGACTATACCGTTAATCTCCTGTATTCTGTTGGCTGTCTCGCGGCTTGAGTCGGCGAGCTGCCTTATCTCCTCAGCCACAACCGCAAAGCCACGCCCCGCATCGCCTGCCCTCGCCGCCTCGATTGATGCGTTGAGCGCGAGAAGATTTGTCTGCTTTGATATGCTCAAAATATCGTTTGTGAGACCATTTACCTGTTCAACGCTCTTACTCTCCTCGATTGCCTCGTTTAACACCGTCAAAATCTCATTCACCTTGAGGTTTGTCTGTTCCATGTTCATTCGCGCTTCCGACTCAAGCTTGTCCGCACTCTTTTTCATATCCTTGGAATACTCATTTATATTTCCGGATTTTCTTGCAATCTCAACCACCTTGTCGAGCACCGACTCCGCATTCTGGTTGATGACCTCAGCCGAGTCGCCAATCTCCTGCATTGTCGCGGATAGCTCCTCCGTCACCGCCGATAAATCCGCCGCGCTGTCATTTGACGTATTGATACTGTGCTGTACATCCCCGACAACCTCCTCAAGCTTCTGCGAGTTGGATATGATGAGCTTCATAATGTTCTGCAATTTCTCCATAAAGGTGTTGATACCGTTTCCCAAGTCCGCAACCTCATCGTTTGAGAGGATTGTAACTCTCTTGGTCAAATCTCCCTGTCGCTTGTCTATATCCTTTATAATTCCCTTTATCTCCCTTGTCGCGATGTTTAACTTGCGGATTACAAACACAAATACACCGTACAAGGTCACAAACAGAAGCAACACACTAAGCCCGATTATCAACACGTTTCGCACCCTAGCCGTGTTATATCTCGCCGCAAGCTCCTCGCCCGCAAGAGCCGACTGCGTTCTTGCATTGTCCATCATCTTTTCAACCTGCGTCTCCATGTCATTGCTGTAATCGGAAATCGCTCCGTTGGCAAGCTCATACGCCGCCGTCTTTTTGCTGTTGCCGCTGTATGCCAAAAGATTTGCAATCTCGTATTTTAGACCGTCATAGCTTTTCAAAAACTGGTTAAATGCCTGCTCGTCCTCCTTTGGAAGCACATCAGAATATGTATCAAGCATCTCCTCAAGCTTTTTTTCCTCAGCTCTCACGGAATCCACAAGCGCAACCATGCTGTCAAAATCGGACGCAATTATATGTGAAAGCGCAAGCTTATGTATCACCGCCGCCTCATTCTGAATTTCGCTCAGGCTCAAAATATTTGACAAATTCTCATCCACAATCCTGGTCGCCGTATAGTTTACTCTCCTCAGATTAATCATGGACTCGACATTTGAAAAAATTGCAACCATTCCCAGAATAATTACCGGAACCAAAATAATTACCTTTAAACTCACTCTCGCTCTCTTCTTATTCATATGTAATCCCCCTTCTAACGCTGTGTAATCCCCTCAACCATCTTGTCAAGCTGTTCCTGAAGCTGTGTCCTTGTCGTATTTCCCGCAAGAATACTGTCTATAAAATTCGTACATGCGTCCCAATAGCTGTTTCCTATTCTCTGTAGAACACCGTACTGCGACTGCTCAATGACAGCGGCTATAGCCGGAACCTTTGAGACCTCATCGGATGCAGCGGCTACCTTGTTTGCCGGCCCCTGATTTTGCTCGACAAACCTGAGTGTCTGGTTTTTCTCGTTTGTAATCCACTGCGCAAGCTTAAACGCCCAGTCCTTATTTTTTGAATAATAATTCACCCCTGCCATCTTATAGCCTGTAAATGAAGACATCTGCACCTGCTGCCCGCCGCATGTGTATGTCGGAAGCTTGCACGCACCGTAGTCATCGCCCCACACATTTTTCACGGCAACGGCATTCCACACACCGCTGACCGCCGCTATTACCTCGTCGTCTGCCGCCTGTGCTACCCAGTCCCCGTCGGACTGCACCACAAAACCCGGATTTGAGACGATATCCGCTATCGCCTGCGCGACATCTATACCTTTTATATCCCCCTCAGTCGCGTTCCAATCGCAGTTGTTGGTTATTCCGTCATCATTGATATTCATTGTAAGTCCCGTGTTTCCGAAAAATGAGTACATGTACCAGCCTGAATCCAATTCCATGGAAAACTTTTTCTCATTCTCCTCACATATCGCAAGTATCGAGTCGAGAGTTTTTACATCATCCTCCGAAAAATAATCCTTGTTGTAATACAAAAAATATCCATTGTCAGCCGTCATCGGATAAGCGTATAGCGTGTTGTTCACCGTCGCCGCCACAACCGCCTCGGCAACCATCTCATCCTTCACCTCGCCCGAGTTCGTGACGGGCGCAAGCGCACCTCCTGCCACGAGAGCACTAAGCTGGTCATCCGGGAACACAAACACATCCGCACCGTTCTGCACATCGCCCAAAAGCGCATCCCTCGTGCTGGAATCAGGCTGCGCCTCAAGCACAATGTCGAAATCCGCCTGCCCTTTGTACTGCTCGATAAAACTGTCAATCATCTTCTGGACGGTTGCGTGCTGTGCCTCCTCCGCCCACACCTTCAAGGTAATTTTTCCCGAAGCCGCCCTGCTGTCATCCTTAACTGTGTCGTGCGCTCCGGTAGCTGCACCACCTTCATCTTTTGGTGCCATAACATTGTTTGCCGAACATCCTGTGACCATGCCAAGCGCCAAAAACAGCACAAGCACAATCGCACTTAGTCTCTTTGTCATAACATCATCCCTTCATAATTTTTATTCTATGGCATTGGCAAAGCCTAAAAAGTTTACCAATTTCATAAATCCATTTTATCTTATAATCCGGGGCTTTTCAACAATATAAGTCGGCTTTTTTAAGTCATTTTTCGACCAAATATGCGGTTTTTAAAAAAGGTGTCGACAAAAAAAGAAACAGCCTTGTTTTTCACAAAACTGTTCCTTTTAATATTCCCACACGATTTCAATCTGCTCTTAGAAGATGTTGCAAGAAAATCCAAACAAAGTCGGGATTTTCTTGCAATTATCCGAAAGTAAACAACAGCATTTACAAGTTTTATAATACTAGGTTTATTCTCTAAAAGAATGACGTTTTCGGGGATTTTTATTTTCCAGATATGGTATTTTAATTTTCAAAAATATACTATATAATATTTATTTAGAAATAAAATCTTGATAACTGTATTTAGGTTGTCAGAATAATAATGTGAAAATACATCTAAAATGTAAAATACAATGTTCAACCAATATAAACCATCATCTCAATGTATTATTATTTCACATTAGTTTAACTTTTATTAAACTACTAGAGAAGACGCAAAAAGAGCGTTTTTGATTACCATTTAGGACTAATTGTTAAGTAGTCAAAAACATAGAAATATGTGTACAAACATGGATAAGAGTGGACATGATAAATCTTTTGTCCATGGCTTGACGATAGGTCTCAAGGCTTAGTGACTGCTGCTGTGGAAACACAAGCTGCAGATATGAACTATGTTGTGCAGTAAGGTAAGGACGCACCTTTGGATGTAATCTTCAGTCTGAAGCTCTGCGAGTGCCAATCAAGAAACAGTGCTAATGTCCTGCACTGATAACAGAGAAACACATATCCTCTGCATGACCTTGCCAAGAAGAAAAATTCTCCGGAAGGAAGATGTCAGAAATGACAAATTATGCTTTTGTGTTAGACGCAAATGGAAAGCAGTTATCACCAACAAAAGAAGCTAAAGCATGGTTTCTTATCCGCAAAAAGCGTGCTTCATTAATCAGCCGATATCCTATGGTGATACAGCTTTACAAGGAAGTTCCTGATGAAAATATTTGCAGTGATGAAATCAGGTGTGGAATTGACGATGGCGGTTTGCACGTCGGTGTTGCACTGATTCAGAAATGCAAAACAAGGAATAAGGTTATTTTTAAGGGAACTATTGAACAGCGGAATGATGTAAAACATCTTATGGAAGTGAGAAAAGGTTACAGAAGATATCGCCGTTATCACAAGAGATATAGACAGGCGAGGTTTAATAACCGCAGTTCATCCAAAAGACAGGGAAGATTTGCGCCAAGTATTTTGCAGAAACGACAGGCAGTGATAAGGGTTATTAATCATCTGAACAGATGGGTTAATATAACAGGCTATTGGCTTGAGGATGTGTCCATTGATATCAGGGCATTGACGGATGGTTATAAATCATATAGCTGGCAGTATCAGAAATCCAACAGATTAGATGAAAACATCCGCAGAGCAGTTATTCTTCGCGATAACTGTAAATGTATGGAATGTGGGAAATCAGGCTGTGTACTTGAAGTACACCACATTAAGCCAAGAAGATTAAACGGTTCTAATACGCTCGGAAATCTGATTACATTGTGTGAAAAGTGCCATCAGAAAACCGAGGGAAAAGAAGAATTATTTATGGACAGATATTTTTCCATGCTTAACAGTTCTGATAATAAAAACCTAAATCATGCCCAGCATGTGATGATAGGCAAGATGTGGCTTAGGGAACAGTTATCACTTTTGGGAACATTAAATCTGACAACCGGTGGAGATACGGCAAATAAACGCATTGACTGGAATATAGAAAAATCACATTCCAATGATGCTGTATGTATAACAGATTTGAAGCCAGACACGGATGAGATAAAGGATTGGATTATAAAACCAATGCGCAGACAGAGCAAGGCTACAACTGATAATGTGCTTGGAATTAAGCACAGGGATTTGGTTGAGTATACATATAAAAATGGTGAAACCCATAAAGGATATGTTACTGCTTTGTATCCGCAGTTAAAAGCACTGAATTTTCAAAGCCCCACAAAACACTGTAAGAAGGTTAATGCCTCAAAATGTAAACTGCTTTGGAAGTATAATAAAATATATTGGTTAGAAAACGTGGGTTAAACACATTTGTCTATATTTAAGCATAATTAAGTATATTAAGAGAAGGAGGAATTGATATGTATAAGAAAATTTTATCACTTGTTTTTGCCGTTATTTTTATCTGTGCAAGTGTTAAGACACTGTCTAGCAATAATATAGCAAATAATTGCCCGGATGTTTCTGTCCATGATATTATAGATTATTTTGAAGACCTTCAATGCTAATCATTTTTAAGCAACTTATCATAGCATTTTTTACTAATAACTGAATAGTATTCCATATCAAATAAATCTGCACATTGGTATGCAAGATAATAATATCTTACAGCCCTGTCATCCATTTCTTTCTCGTAGGAATGAGCAAGATTATTTAAAAAAGCTGGAAAATTGTTTATTGTATTGCATACCATAGCAAGCTTTACTGACATTATCAAGTATTCTCTCTGTTTTTCATACTTCTCTATATGTCCATACACAGAGGTAAGTCTCGCTGTAATTAAAATTACAGTTCTATAATGAAATTCGGGATTTACTTTACTTCTTTTATAATAATTAAGCAGATTTTCTAACAAATATGTTGCCTGAGTGTAGTCTTTATCTTCAAGCAAAACATCAGACATTTTAATCATTATGGAAATCTCCTCAACGGTAAAATATTGCTCCCAAAAATCCAATGTCCAATCTCTGATATCATCTTTCTCCGGCACATTATCTACAGTTATAGAAAGTATATTCTTTAGTTTATCCATCCGCTCATAATTGGACATTTTTTGAGTTTTTCGCATTAATGAATAACGCATATTTTCTATATACTGCCTGTTAATGTCGCTTGACAAATCAATCTTATTTTCCAATTTTTCCAACATTTCAGACGCTTCATCATATTTACGGTTTATTATCTGTTTTGAAATATTATGTGCCATCTCCAACAACTCATAATCGTCCGTCTCTATCTTTCCATAATAATAATCCGACTTTATATCAAGCTTCTCCACAATTGCCCTGTATGTACTCTCGCTCGGCTGTCTCTTTCCGTTCTCTATCCTAGACAATGTCTCAACAGTGCATATACCATCGCTCAGATTTTCCTGTGAGTATCCCTTTTTGCGCCTTGCACTGCTTATCACTTCTGAAAATAACTCTGTCTCCTGCCACACGTCCATAAGATAGAGCTCATCCCCGTCATTGCCTATTCCATTTGCAATATCACGCATAATTTCTTTCCAAGCCTTTAACTGCTCTGCCCTATCTTTTATCTTATCCTGCAAACCAAGCTGTATATAAGACTGCACATTAAATTCCAATATCCTTGAAATACACGGAACAAATTTTGTCGACAGCATAAGTTCAAACGCCCTCTCCGACACCGCAATACACTCGTAATATCTTTTTTCGTCATAGAGCAGTTCAAGATATCCCGCCGCAAGCCTAGGATATATTTTCACAAGCTCAAGCTCGTCCTTATACTGTCTCAGTGCATAGGAAATAAGATATTCGTACATCTCAAGTTTTTTATTTTTGTCCGACTGAACCTCAAGCCACAGAAGAATGGCATTTATCTCCTGCATACAGAACAATGTTTTTATATTTAATTTTTCAGGAAAATCGGGGATTGTCAGCTTTATGGCACTATAAAAAAGCTGCTCACTTTTTTCGTTATCCCCATACAATTTCTTTGCCACAATGCCATTTAACATAAGGTCAAACTGTTCCTGCAATATCTCATTACATTCCCTGTCCTTTGCGATATCATTTTGCAGCAAAAACTCCACCTTCTTATAATCGCCAAGAACCTGCGCAAGCACGACCTCCTGCTTCCACTCAAAATAGTAATATTCCGATTCCGTGAGAAGAGTTGTAAACTTGTCGGGCGACATTCCAAGACGCTGCATAAATGCTGTGAGCAACATTCTGTCTATGCGCCTTTCCCCATGAAGATACCTTGACATTGCCGAGGTTGAACACAGTCCTTTGCACAAGTCCGTCTGACGCACATTCCGTTTTTCCATACGCTCATACAACATTTCAGCAAGTGTTTTTGCCATAATAATTTTCTCCTTGTGTTTATCCATGTTCTATAATTTTAAAGTTAAAATTCAATTCAAAATATTTATCCACACTGACATTAAACCGAGTTTAATATTCAAGATAAAATATTTATCCACACTGCAACTAAATGTTAATTTAAATATCAAAAACGCTTACTCAAATTTCCATTAAATATATCAACAAGTCTATACCTTACACTGGGATTTTACAACCAAAATTTATTCGCCGTCAGCTATCTCATCGCCGCAATACTTTTGTTTCATTTTTCAACCAAATGTGGGGTATTACATGACTTTTCGACAAGTTGAAGCTTGCGCCCTAAGTCCGGAAATGATACAATTATTTATAATTTAAGGGGATTTATCGGCAGCGTATTTTGTCGATTAATGCCATGGATAAATACCATCTGAGTCGATGGAGGTTTTTTATGGTCACAGCTCTCTACTTTACAACATTTATTACATCACTATTAATGACAACATATTACCTCGCAAGAAACCCCAAGGTCGATAATCTTCTTATCTGCTTTGGCATCGCTCTTGTCATAAACAGCGGCGGGCGTTTTCTTCTGGCGATTTCAAATTCGCTCGATATGGCATTATTTGCCCAGAAGCTTATCTATGTAGGGAACTGCTACTGTCCGTTTCTGCTCATACATATCCTCACAAGAATGTGCGGCGTGAAAATTCCGCGCCCACTCACACTGTCACTTTTTGTCTTTGCCACAGCGGTATTCTGCCTTGCGATGACCATAGGCATTTTCCCCGTATACTATAAATCCGTAAGTCTTGCGCACGCCGACGGCTACAGCTATTTAAATAAGGTGTACGGCTCTGCACATTTTCTCAACACCGTCCTTATGATTGTCTATGCGGTGCTCTTATTTGTGTACTTTGTCTATTCCATAAAAAAGAGCAGCATGGTCTCCACAAAGACCATCTCCGTCATGTGTCTGTTGGGAATTGCCGTAGCCGGAACATATATACTGCAGCGCATAGTCCACACAAATATAAGCTACCTGTCAATCGGCTACCTTGTCGCATCAATTATGATGGTAAATATAGCCGAACACATCAACATGTTTGACATGTCAGCCAACATAGCCGCATCCGTGAACCGCCTAAAAGAATACGGATACATCGAATTTGACAAAAAATTCCGCTACATAAGCGCCAACGACTACGCCAAGGAGCTTTTCCCCGAGATAAGCAAAAGCTGGCATGTCGACAGGGTTGTTCCAAAATCAGACTCATTTTTGTATAACAATATTTTGACATGGGCTTTTGACGGCAATCCAAAGTCTAAGAGCATTAACTTTGACGACAGATATTTTGACGTAACACAAAGAATTATTATCTATGGAAAAAGAAGAAAAGTCGGTTATATAATCGAACTGATAGACCGCACCACTGAAACCAACTATCTGAACACAATCAAAAACTACAACCGGGATTTAAAAAAAGAAGTTGAAATAAAAACCGCTGACATTTCCCACATAAAGGATATGATGGTTCTTGGCATGGCAACCATGGTTGAGAGCCGTGACAACAGCACCGGCGGGCATATAAAGAGAACAAGTGCCGTGATAGATATTTTTTCAAAGAAACTGCTCCCATACTGCGAAGATTTGTGCATCAATGCCGAGTTTCTCAAAATGCTCTCAAAGGCTGCCCCAATGCATGACCTCGGAAAAATTGCCATTGCAGACAGCATCCTCCAAAAGCAAGGACGTTTCACCGATGAGGAGTACGACCAGATGAAGCGGCATGCAGCCGAGGGCGCACTTATTGTCGAAAATATCCTGCGCGGCGTGGAAAGTGATGATTTTGTCGAGCTCGCCAAAAATGTAGCACACTATCACCACGAAAAATGGGATGGAAGCGGCTATCCCGAGGGCATATCGGGAGAAAATATTCCCCTCGAGGCAAGAATTATGGCGCTTGCCGACGTTTTTGACGCACTTGTCAGCAAGCGCTGCTATAAGGAAGCCTACTCCTACGACACAGCATTCGACATAATAAAAGGCTCGCTTGGCACGCACTTTGACCCATTCCTCGGAAAAATTTTTCTGGAATGTCGCGGCGAGCTGGAAGCTCTTTATAATGAGTATGCGGCAAACAGATAATTGACTGCTACATCTTATCCGCCATCTCGTCATTATAATATTTTTTCGTAAAATCAATAAAAAGCTGCATCTGGGGGCTCAAAAAGCTCCCTTTTTTCCACACAATTCCGATGTCGGCAGTTATCGGCGGGTCAAGCGGAAGTCCTACATATCTTGGAAAGAGCTTTAACATGTCCGAGTACAGAAAACCTCCGCAATCCCCCTGCCGTATAAATTGCAAAGTGGTATAAATCTGACTGCTCCTCATAATTATCTGCGGATTTACCCCCGCACTCTCAAATCTCCCCTTCAAAAGCTGGTTCTGTACCGAGTCGCCGTTGAACATGAGTATTTTCTCCCCCGCAAAATCCTCCATGTGCATAACGCCGTTCTTCGCCTTGGGGTGCGACGGATCAACCACATACACAAGCTGCTCTTTTAATATCTTCACGCGCCCAAATTTATCTATATTGTACTGCTCCATGTTCACAAGTCCAAGGTCGAGCTTCTCCTCGTTTACAAGATTACAGGCTCTGACCGAGCCGTACTCATCAAGTTCAACCGGAATAACCGGGTATGTAGCGCGGAACGCATTGAACAAATCAGGAAAAAATATGGTGCTCAACATCGGCGGAATACCCACTCTTATGGTCTTACATCTGTTTCCAAGCTTGGTAAACTCCGCCTGCATCTCGTCCGCATGTCTCAAAAATGCCTGCGACTGCTCATAAAAACTCTCACCTGCGCTTGTGAGCTCAAGCCTGTTTCCGTTTCTCGAAAACAGTGTCAGGTCAAATTCCTCCTCAAGTTCCTTTATCGCGATTGAGACCGCGGGCTGTGTGACATACAGCTCTGCCGCCGCCTTTGTTATGCTTCTTGTGCGGCACGCTGTGCAAAAATAGCGTAGTTGGTTTAAGGTCATTTTGTGTAGCTCCTTTCATTTAATGTGTCTCGGTGATAATAGGGTTTGTGACAGCACAGCCTATTATATTTTTATCATCTGGTACTTCTCATGCCGCTATCATTATACCATAAATTTTTCTTATGAAAGCATAAATTTCATTAAATGGACTTATAAGCACTTGTATAATATAATGTAATTACATTAAAGATGCGTCCGGACAAAGCACCTCATAGTTTTAGAAAAAGTTACCTGTTTCCAAATAAAAAATACTAATGGAAAAGCACTTATTCTAAAAGAAAGTTACCTATTCTGGAAAAAGGTTACTTATTCTAAGAGAAGGTTACACATTTCTAAAGGTAAGAAAGGAGTAGCAGTATGTCACCATCCACCATAACATTACTGTTTTTGGTTTTTGCAGTAATAAGTTTTATTTTGGAAAAGATACCGCTCGGTCTTACGGCAACGATAGTTGCACTGGGGTTGAATTTGACCGGCGTACTTGACACCTCCACTACCTTTGCCGGATACATAAACAGCAACGTAATTCTATGTGTGGGCATGTTCGTAGTGGGACAGGCACTTTTCGAGACGGGAATGGCAAACAAGATTGGCGGGGTTGTCACAAAGTTTGCCAAATCGGAAAAGATGCTTATAGCAGCAATCATGATTATTGTCGGAGTAATGTCCGGCTTCCTCTCAAACACAGGCACAGCGGCAGTGCTCATCCCTGTTGTATGCGGAATTGCAGACAGGTCGGGCTATTCAAGAAGCCGTCTCCTCATTCCTCTCGTGTTCGCGGCAGCGCTCGGCGGAAACTTGTCAATCATCGGCGCACCGGGAAATCTCATGGGTGTGAATGCACTTGAGTCTCTGGACATTGAGACAAACTTCTTTATGTACGCACCTGTAGGTATACCGATGCTCATCATCGGAATTGTGTTCTTCCTGCTTGTCGGCTACAAGCTTCTGCCTGACGGCACAGCCGCATCGGGTGAGGCAGTTGAGGAACAGCCGTCATTTGACAATGTTCCTAAGTGGAAGCAGATAATGTCACTTGTAGTACTGATATTTGTGATACTTGCCATGATTTTTGAAAAGCAGATTGGCATAAAAATTCATGTGTCAGCCTGTGTCGGAGCCGCAATACTTGTAATGTGCGGTGTAATTTCCGAGAAGGCGGCATTAAAGTCCATCGACTTAAAAGTTGTGTTATTGTTTGGCGGCTCACTCGCCCTCGCTACAGCACTTGAGACGACGGGCGCAGGAAATATCATCGCAGACAAGATTGTGGGACTTCTCGGAACAAATCCTAACCCACACCTTCTGCTCTTTGTGATATTTGTCGTGACATGTGTGCTCACAAACTTCATGTCAAACACAGCGACAACGGCACTTATGGTTCCAATCGCCGTATCACTCGCCGAGAGCCTTGGGGCTGACCCTCGCGCAGTTGTAATCGCAACCGTAATCGCAGGCTCATGTGCATACGCAACACCGATTGGAATGCCGGCGAACACAATGGTTGTCGGACTTGGCGGTTACAAGTTCAAGGACTATGTAAAATCTGGAGTGCCACTTATATTAGTATCATTTTTAATATGTATGATTTTGTTACCGATTTTGTATCCATTTTATCCATAAAAGATAAATATTTAAAGCAATACAACATTTAATAAAGCTGTTGCAATGCCCACATTTAAACATTTTTAAAATTTACATACTGACAAATGTGGAGCATTTTAAAAAATAACTATTAACCAATAACCACAATAAATTAATTTTTCAGGAGGTTTTACCATGAACAAAGAAGAAAGCGTAAAGTTAATGACAGACAAGATGGCAAAATTCGTCGGACATATCGGAAAGAAGCTTCCGGACGACGTAATCGCAAAGCTTGAGGAGCTCGCATCACAGGAGAATGCCGCACTTCCAAAGGTATTATATGAGACAATGACAAAGAACCAGAAACTCGCCGTTTCCTTAGACCGCCCAAGCTGTCAGGACACAGGTGTGCTCCAGTTCTGGGTTAAGTGCGGAACAGGTTTCCCACTCATAAACGAGCTTGAGGCACTTTTAAAGGAAGCTGTTGTGCAGGCAACATTTGCAACACCTCTCCGCCACAACTCAGTTGAGACATTTGACGAGTACAACACCAAGAGAAACGTCGGCAAGGGAACACCTACAGTATTCTGGGATATCGTTCCTAACGACGACCACTGTGAGATATACGCTTACATGGCAGGCGGCGGATGCACACTTCCGGGCAAGGCTATGGTTCTTATGCCTGGTGCAGGCTATGAGGGAATTACTGATTTCGTGCTCGACCAGATGACAAGCTACGGACTCAACGCATGTCCTCCTCTCCTTGTCGGTGTAGGTGTCGCTACCTCCGTTGAGACAGCCGCACTCTTGTCAAAGAAGGCTCTCATGCGTCCTATCGGCTCACACAACGAGAATGCCAACGCCGCAAAGATGGAGAAGCTTCTTGAGGACGGCATAAATGCCATCGGTCTTGGACCACAGGGCATGGGCGGCAAGTTCTCCGTCATGGGCGTAAACATCGAGAACACAGCACGTCACCCATCCACAATCGGTGTAGCCGTAAATGTCGGCTGCTGGTCACACAGACGCGGACATGTGATTTTCGACAAGGATTTAAATGCGGTATGTGACACACACTCAACTGTCACACTGTAATACATCACGTCAAATGATTTAAGGAAAGTCATCATCACTTATTGCTATACACAGTCGAATTGTAGGGGCTTTCCTAATAGTATAAAATTTAAAAACATTGAACATTTTTAATATAAGTAGGAGGTATCAACATGGTTGAAATAAGAGGAGACAAGAAGGTTTTAGTTACACCTGTAAGTGCAGACGACCTTAAAGATATAAAGATTGGTGACATTGTGTGGCTCGATGGCGACCTTATGACATGTCGCGACGTGGCTCACAGAAGATTGGTTGAGTACGGACGCGAGCTCCCTTACGATATCAAGGACAAGGCTATATTCCACGCCGGCCCTATCGTAAGAAAAATAGAGGGAACAGAGGATGATTACGAGATGGTTTCCGTAGGTCCTACAACCTCAATGCGTATGGAAAAATTTGAGTACGAGTTCACAAAGCAGACAGGTGTGCGCGTTATCGTCGGCAAAGGCGGAATGGGCCCTAACACAGAGCGCGCATGTAAGGAGTTCGGCGCAATCCACTGTGTATTCCCTGCCGGCTGCGCAGTGGTAGCCGCAACTGAGGTTGAGCGCATCGCCGAGCATCACTGGGACGAGCTTGGAATGCCTGAGACATTGTGGTGCTGTAAGGTAAAGGAATTTGGCCCGCTCATCGTGTCAATAGATGCCAACGGAAACAACCTTTTTGAGGAAAACAAGAAGGTTTTCAATGAGCGCAAGGAAGAAGCGAAGAAGGCAATTTATCCGGAAGTTAAGTTCATCAAGTAGTTCTATACGACTTTCAAACCACGATAGCCGGAAGGGGATTTCCCCAAGTTTAGATTATATTCTCCTAAAAGGAAGCTGCCGCCCGTGATAATTTCACGAAGCGGCAGTTTCTTTAATTACTTATTGTTTTTTCTGACCTTTTCACGCTTCACATAGAAGAATGTTCCTCCCGCCATCATCAACACGAATATTGCTAATACTGGGTAAATCCTCCATGAAGATGTCTGTGTTGCTTCATCTGAAGCACTGTTAATATTTACATTGTTAGCACCGCCATTTGTTCCGGCCGGACCATTAAATCCTGTATTAGGGCTTAACGCATAAGCACTGCTCTCAGTCTCCTCGTCGCTTGGAGCTGTTGTTTCTGGCTCTGTTGTTCCTGGTTCAGTTGTTCCCGGCTCTGTTGTTTCCGGCTCTGTCGTTCCTGGTTCGGTTGTTCCCGGCTCTGTCGTTCCTGGTTCGGTCGTTCCCGGCTCTGTTGTTCCTGGTTCGTCAGGCTCATTGTCCTTTGGAATATTATCTGACTTCTGCCATGCAATGCTAAAAGGAGATGCACTCATAATGTGAATCCTAAGACCACTCTCCTCCTTTGTTACCTTCCATGCATCGGAAGTATTATAGCTTGAGAATACCTCCATATCACCTACATTTCTTCCGTTGCATCCCATGGTTACAAGATGATTAATGACAAACTCAAAATCATCCTTTGAGGTTCCCTCAGGATAAGGAATCAGCACATCAACACCATCCGAAGGGAAATTGTCCTTAGTTGCATATACATAGTCTGTGCTGCCATTGATATACAGTTTCACCTTAATATCCATTACAAAGGTGTTGTCAGATGAAATAGTACCAAGTTTTTTGTCATCCGCTGCCTTCAACAGTTTCTCCAGCATGTAATCCTTCAGACCTGTGGCATCATTGCAATTCAGAGTATTTTTTAATTCAGCATTCTCCAAAATCTCATCAAATGCCTCATTTAAAGCGGCTTCATCAGTAACAACCTCCGCCTCTGCGACATAATCCCCCTTGTCTGTCTGAGAGCCATTTGTTGTATAACGGATATTTGCTGTAGGAAGCTCCATCGCAAGCACCTGCTCCTTGTTGTCCTCTCCTAAATAGAATCCAAGGTGCGGTGGCTGATTGTATGCAGTATTCTGGTTAGCCACTGCATTGCGATATACAGGGTCCTGCATTAATGAATAAATCATATAATCTGTCTCATAGCTTGTCATATAGATACGCAGCTCTGTATTATCAGAGTTACCTACCATAACTTCTTCACGCCAGTCACCGAATAAATCAGCGGTCAAACTTGGGTTATTTTTGGTTGAGTTGTTTGTATGTGTACCGTCAAATGACTCAATCCTGTTCAAAACATTGTTGTTCCAATCGTACTTGTAAATACACTGTGAAGTACCTGAACCTCCCGGATTATATCCGTCTGCAAGCTCGCTTAATAAATCACCATCCCAATAGATAACCCAGTTCGTAGAGAAATTATTTGGCTTTGTAGCCGCAACTATACTTCCATCAATATTGAAAATTGCACCTGTAATATTTCCCTCATTATTAGGATTGTTTGCCCAATATTCAAAACCTGCGCTCGGTGTAATGTTTGCAGCAACACCTCGTCCAACATCTTCAAGTACATTCCATGTACCATTTATACGGCTTCCGTTCGATGCATTTGACAGAGTTGAGTTCAAGGTAGACTCAGTCTCCTCAGAAGGTGTAAATACATACAACTGTGTAGGCTTTTCAGGGTTCATTGCTGCCAAATGGATAGAGTCAGAGTGTCCTTGGAAATCCTGACCATCCTTGCCGTTCTTTACCCACAATACACTGCCGTCATGGTCGATTGCCATTGCACCGATTACCAACTCGTCAAATCCGTCATTATCCATATCACCGGTTGACACATTATGGTTACCCTTGCCTGAATATTCTGTACCGTTTTCTGTATTAAAATTCCACTCAAGCTGCAACTTGCCATCTCTTAAAGTATATGCTGCAACCGTTGTCTTATTATAATATCCACGGTTGAGAAGCACTGCCGGAATGGTCTGCGTACAATTAGGGGCATTCTTATCCTTTGGCAGATATGCAATAGCGATATTGTAACGTGACGCACGGTTACCCCAGCCATCGCCATAGGCATCAAAGCCTACTTCTTTGACTGTATTGATATAATCTATGGTGTCAATTTCTTCTCCTGTCTCACCATTAAATACTGTGACATACTCATTGCTGTTCGCATTCACATGTCCGGTGCTGTTGACATTCGTACCCGGAACAATGCTCTTGTCACCGATATAGGAAATAATAGTGCTCTCATCTGTCATGTCAAATAACCCGTCTGAGTTTGGTCTGTAACTAATTGTGCCGTCAGATGTCTTAATGAAGAACTCTGCCTTTCCGTCCTCATCCATATCATAGAGCATGAACTGGTTCCAATGAGCACCTGATGGTATCTCAAGACCCATGTTAATTCTCCACAAAGGAGTACCGTCCATCTCATAGCAGTCAAAAATTGTAGGTGCGGAAGGTCCGTCCTGCTTTCCTGAATCGAACGCATCAGAAGGATACCACTTTATTACAATTTCATACTGTCCGTCACCGTCCACATCTGCAACACCTGCATCATTGATTGAGTATGTTGCAAGGTTTCCATCCTTATCAGGCTGAGGGTCCGGTTTCTGAAGAGGAATTGACAAATAATTTTCAGACAATGCCTCCACATACTCTGAGGTAGTCTTTGTTCCGTTCTTTATAGTCTCCACAGCATATAAATTGCCAGGCTGTCCATCTGTATCAAGATAATTTGTCTTGCTTGTGATAGGCTCTGAGTTTATCTGCTTGCCATTTCGAAGCACGTTGAACTGTACATCCGTGCCGTACTCATCAACTAAGCATCTCCAAGATACCAAAATACCGTTTTCTGCAGGAACTGCAGTCACACCACGGTCAAGATATTCCATAGACCTCTCATAACCATTGTAATTATCAGCACTCTTATAGTAGCTTACTCTGTAGTACACATCATATACAAAGGAATCCTTTAACTCATCCTTCGCTAAATCTCCATGGTACTCATTTACGGTAAGAGCATCATAATCAATAGCGTAGTTTTCATTCTCTGCTAACTTAGCACCGTAAATGTAAATACCCTCTTTGTTTGCATCAAATGCGCGGATAGCTGTCCACTCACTTACAGGGGCATCTGTGCGTACAGTGCCATCACTGAGGATAATAGTAGCTGTTGCAGGCAGCTTGCTTTCGTCCCACGCCTCGCCATATTCAAGCTCAAGAGTAGCCGGATTGTTGACACTTGTAACATAAGGCAACAATGTATAGTTCATTGAGAATGAAGCCTTCAAATCAAAGTAATTGGTATACTTGCCTGCTACAAGAGGTGCTGTCCATGTGTAAACATTCGCCGTGTCCTTGTCAAACTCCGGCTCTGCTGTCCATTCGCCAACCTTTACCGTGTCTGATGAACCATCTCCAAGTGTTACTGTAACCTCGGAAGGGAATACATATTCATCATAATTTACAGCGGCAACATTCACATAGGAAGGCTGCTTTACATCTACAATGTCATTTTCATCAAACTTGTTGTAATCAACTATAATATTGTCAAAAGCCACATCCGCCTGTGAACAAGATGCCGGCTTACGGACAACCATCAGCGAGAGTCCGTTGGCTCTCTCATCAATGGCAATATTATCTGCCGTGTAGGTCTTTGACGGGTCAGCCTTAGAAGTTACGGTTATAGCTACCGTATGCCCGATGTAATCAAAATCCACCTTTACGGTAAACCACTGATTAAGCTCACCTACACCCGTTGCCACGGCATCTGCCTCTGCGATAACACCCTCAAAGCTGTTATTCATGGCATCATCATTGTTTGCATCTTCTGTGGTATAGTACTTAATTGCTCCCGTGCTGTCAGCATAAATGGTAAAATAATTCTGCTTTGCCACAGGTGCCATAAACAGGAGGTCTGCATGTCCGCCGTTTACCACAGCAGGATTCCAGTCAAACTCCATTGTCGCACCCTTTACAATGCCGCCAGGTAAATCAAGTCTTGAACCTCTTCCTGCTCCACTCTTACTTACTGTGGCATACAGATATGCGTTGCCGTCCTCTTCCTTGATGCTAAACGCAAATCCGCCTGTACCAGAGGTCTTATCTACATCCTTGCCCCATACATTCCAACCTGAAATACCGAATGTGAAGTCGTCTTCATAATCATGCTCGGACTCCCAGTTGCCATAATAATTCATGGTATAGGAAACCGTAAGTTCTCTGTGATTGCGATAGCCCTCCGGAGCTACAATATCAGCTGTCCATACATAGGTTCCCTTTGTGTTCACATCAAATTCCGGCTCACATCTCCATGAATCCTTGTCTATTGAGACCGTAATAATCTTGTCATTTACAAGCTTTGCCGATACCTGCTCAGGATGCTTGTAAGTGCCGGACTCCCAAGCCTGCTTGGTTACATTGTATGTATCGAGTGTTCCGAGGGAGTTGATATCCGTATCCAAAAAATCGGACTTATAATCCATCACATAGCTTACCTGCAGGTTCAAAGGATTGGTAATCTTATCAGGAAGCTTGACATCCGCTGTCCATGTTATGGTACCCATCTCATCCACATCAATATCCGGACTGCATGTCCATGTATCCTGATCAATCTCAAGCTCCACTTCCGTCTCATCTGACAGTACTGCCTTTACATTCTGCGGATGAGCATAGCCGTTTTCATACTCATCCTTTGTCACGGTGACAGACTCAAGCTCTGCCAATGATGAGACAAACTTAGGCTTTTCAATTCCCTGCGCCTCAGTGTAACTCAATGAAAAATCATCAATACCCATATTAACGGTGTAGGTCTTACCTGAACCATTTCCTCCTGCCATGTTGAGCATCAGCGCGTCCACCTTGCTCGCTGCAGCATTCACATCAATCGTTGCAAATTCTTCACTGTTGATGGTGATAACTGCTTTCATGGTTAAGAAATCAACGGAAATCTTTACATCCTGCACGGCTCCTGATTTTACCGTCTTACCAGTATCGGTAATCTCTCCTCCCTGCACGGAATAATATACAGCAGTATCTGCTCCCTCACTTCTCATCTCACCTACATATATGGATACTACTTCCACATCCCCACTCTTTAAAGTGATTCCCGGACGACCTGTCTTACTGTCCGATGTCAAAGATGTAGTATACCATCTAAAGGCGATATCCGCTGTTCCCATATCAGGCATATTGTCAAATGTCTTGGTCGCTGTTCTTGTAGCATACTTTTGACCATTTACTGCCAGATAATGGTTGTCCCCATCCTCGGCAATACTCAACTTGTTTTCGTCTACAAGCGTACCTGTCATTCCCCAGTAATCTGTTACAGCTTCAAAATCTTCCGTAACGATGTTTTCAGCGCTGACCACAATATTATTGTCACTTTTAGAAACCGTTTGAGCTACTGTACTGTTTTCGCTTTCACTTTCAGAAACTGTCTCTGTGGTTGTCTCACTCTCGTCTTCACTCTCGGCAGTTGTCTCTGTGGCTGTCTCGCTTTCTCCTTCGCTCTCGGCAGTTGTCTCTGTGGCTACTTCGCTTTCTCCTTCGCTCTCGGCAGCTGTCTCTGTGGCTGTCTCGCTTTCTCCTTCGCTCTCGGCAGTAGTTTCTGTAGCCGTCTCGCTTTCTCCTCCGCTCTCGGCAGTTGTCTCTGTGGCTGTCTCGCTTTCTCCTTCACTCTCGACAGCTGTCTCTGTGCTTGTCTCGCTTCCATTCTCATCAACTACATCTTCGCTGCCGCTTTCACTTTCGGAAACTGCTTCTGCAGATGCATTATCACCCCAGTCAGCTACCGTCTGGGCACTTACGCTCATTGTAGGTGTCACCGCAAGACACACTGAAAGCGCAACCGCCAGTATTTGCTTCTTTCGCATTTCTTAACCCTCCAATAATTTAATGTTAAATTAAGACAAAATCTCGCGCCGCCGACATTCATTGTATATATTCACCCACTTCCCTATGCCAAACAGGAAAAATTTGTCTAGATTTACATATATTGTGAGCTAGATTATACCATTTTTGTGGTTTTGGGTCAACAAGTTCACAAAAACAAATAAGAAACAACATAAATATTGGTTATTTTGCACAACATTATCACATTCCCAGAGAAGAAATGGGGGTATATTTTGGTTATATTTTCTTCGCAATTTCATCGATATATTATTATTTTTTGTAAAATCAATAAAAAGCAGCATCTGCTGTCTGGATCCTAAAAGAAAACTGCCGCCCGATATACCACGAAGCGGCAGTTTCTTTTATCATATAAATATCTTTATATAGCCCTAGTAGCATTTTTAAGCCACTCAAGTTCCTCGCCCTCAAAGTCAGGGCTGATTGCCGCAAATACCTTCGCGTGGTATGCGTTTAATCTCTCCCTCTCCTCATCTGTCATGTATGATACATCCACAGCATCAAGGTCAAACGGAACCATGGTAAGCGGCTCAAAGCCCATAAACTGACCATACTCGGTCTTTTCTTTCTTCACACAGAGCACAAGGTTCTCATGTCTTATTCCGAACTTGCCCGCAATGTACATTCCCGGCTCGTCGGAGGTAATCATGCCCTCCTCAAACACTGCCGAAGGGCCGCTAGGTGCAATCTTGGTTCTGATGCCGTTTGGACGCTCATGCACGTTGAGAAGATATCCAACGCCGTGACCTGTTCCGTGGTTGTAATCCATGCCATTTCTCCAAAGAGGCTCACGCGCGATATAGTCGAGGTTCTCACCTCTTGCTCCGTACAAAAACTTTGCATTTGCGAGGTTTAAATGACCCTTTAAGACAAGTGTGAACACTTTCTTTTCCTCATCTGTGAGCTCGCCGAGTGCAATCGTTCTTGTTATGTCAGTTGTTCCCTCATAGTAATGTCCGCCCGTGTCTGCAAGAAGTAAACTTCTTGGCTCAAGCTTTGCATTGGTCTCCTCCGTTGCGGAATAGTGCACGATGGCACCGTGAGCGCCGTAGCCCATAATCGGGTCAAAGCTCTCCCCAAGATATCCCGGCTGCTTCTTTCTGAACTCGTCAAGCTGTACTGCCGCACTCATCTCGCTTATATCGAGCTTGCCGACATTCTTCTTTAACCAGTACATGAAATGTGTTACCGCCATTCCATCTTTTACATGAGCTTTCTTCTCATTCTCCCTCTCGGCAACAGTCTTTATCGCCTTAGGAAGCACAACCGGGCTCTGCTCTGCCCTTACATTAGCTGTGTTTGGAAGTGAATGAACGATGAGGAAGTTAGCTGTGGCCTTGTCAACAAGAACGACAGCATCCTTATCCACATTCTTTAAATCGCTGTAAATATCGTTGTACTTTCTAAGCTCAATGCCGTCCGCAGCTAATTTTCCCTTGATATCGGCATTTAAAATGCTCTCATCGAGATAGAGAACCGCGCTGTCGGCAGTAATTGTCATATATGATAAGAACACAGGATTGTATGCTACATCGTTTCCGCGGAGATTTAAAAGCCATGCGATATCATCAAGCGCGGTGAGAACAAGAAGGTCTGCGCCCTCCTTCTTCATCGTCTCGCGGATTTTTGCAAGCTTCTCCTCGCGGCTCATGCCCGCATACTCAACCGAAAGCTCCCATACAGGCTCTTTAGAAAGAGCTGGTCTGTCCGTCCATATCTTGTCTACAAGGTCCTCACCACATACATAGGACATGTTTCTTCCCTTGATGCTATCAGTTATTCTTCCCATAAAAGCGTCCGTGACTGTTCTGCCGTCAAAGCCGATATTGCTTCCGTCAGCCAACTTATCTGCAAGAAACTGTGCTATTGTAGGCACGCCCTCCTCACCCATCTTCATAAGTGTTATTGTGCTGCCCTCAAGCTGTGCCGCTCCCTGTAAAAAATATCTTCCGTCAGTCCACAGCCCTGCCTCGTCCTGAAGCACCACAAGCGTTCCCGCCGAACCTGTAAAGCCCGACATAAAGGCTCTCGCCTTAAAATAACTTCCAACATACTCCGAACCATGGAAATCATCCGTACATATTATATATGCCTGAATATTCTTCTCCTTCATAAGTGCGCGCAATGCGCTAAGTCTCTCGACTACCGTACTCATGTGATACACCTCGCTTCTATACATTAGTGTGTGCTGTAATGGTTAGCACCGCCTTACTTATTATAGTAAAAATCATCACGATTGTACAGTGTAACTTTGCTACATCAGTTGGTGACCCTCTGCCCCAAAGCAAAAACCTCACCAAGTATCTTACCTGGTGAGGTCAAAATTTCCAAAAATTATGCTTTTTTAAGTACTAATTTTATCCCGCAATATTATTTCCGGTATAAAGCTGATAATATCTTCCTTTCTGTTCGATAAGGTCATCATGAGTACCGCGCTCGATAATGCGTCCCTGCTCGAGAACCATGATACAATCGCTGTTCTTGACTGTGGAGAGTCTGTGCGCGATAACAAATGTCGTTCTGCCGTGCATGAGCTTATCCATACCGTCCTGAACCATCTTCTCTGTTCTGGTATCGATTGAGGATGTTGCCTCGTCGAGAATGAGAACAGGCGGGTCTGCTAT
Source organism: Eubacteriales bacterium (assembly GCA_050874385.1). GTDB lineage: Bacteria > Bacillota > Clostridia > Lachnospirales > Lachnospiraceae > CAG-882. The sequence continues at coordinate 15,318 of JBNMKO010000015.1, read as the reverse complement.
TGCGGCTCTTGCTATTGCAAGGAGCTGTCTCTGACCTTGGCTTAGGTTAGCGCCGTCGCCTGTGAGCATCGTGTTGTAGCCGTCGGAGAGCTTTGTTATAAAGCCGTCGGCGTTGGCAAGCTTTGCCGCTGCGTAGACTTCCTCGTCCGTCGCATCGAGCTTACCGTAGCGGATATTTTCCATGACAGTGCCAGTGAAAAGGTGTGTATCCTGCAAAACTATTCCGAGGGATTTTCTCAAATCGTCCTTCTTAATCTTGTTGATGTTAATTCCGTCGTAGCGGATTTTTCCGTCCTGAATATCGTAAAAACGGTTGATAAGGTTGGTTATTGTAGTCTTACCTGCTCCGGTTGAACCTACAAACGCAATCTTCTGTCCCGGCTGGGCGTACATCTTAATATTATGGAGGACAATCTTGTCCGGGTTGTAACCAAAGTCCACATCGTCAAACACCACATCGCCCTTTAACTCTCTGTAATCGGTAACGCCTGTGTCCTTGTGGTAGTGCTTCCAAGCCCACATTCCGGTGCGCTTTTCGCTCTCCTTGATTTTATCGCCCTCCTTAGTTGCATTTACAAGTGTAACATATCCGTCGTCAACCTCCGGTGTCTCGTCGAGAAGCTTAAATATTCTCTCGCCGCCCGCAAGACCCATGATGATACTGTTGAGCTGCATGCTCACCTGATTGATAGGCATATTAAGGCTCTTGTTGAAGTTTAGGAAGCTTGCAAGACCTCCGAGTGTGAAGCCGCCTACACCGCCAACCGCAAGCGCACCGCCGACTATCGCGATGATAACGTAGCTGATGTTACCAATCTGTGCGTTTATAGGCCCTAAAATGTTGGCAAACTTGTTCGCATTATATGCGCTGTCGCAGAGCTCCTCGTTAATCTTGTCAAAGCGCTCCATGTTCTCTTCCTCATGGCAGAACACTTTTACAACTTTCTGACCACCCATCATCTCCTCGATGAAGCCGTTGACCTCACCTAAGTTCTTCTGCTGCTTTATGAAATACTTTCCACTCTTCTCAGTGGCTTTCTTTGTCACAATGAGCATAAGTCCCACAAGAACAAGTGTGAGAAGTGTGAGCGGCACATTGAGAATAATCATGCTCACGAGCACACCGATAATTGTTATCGAGCTATTGATGAGCTGTGGAATACTCTGGCTTATCATCTGTCTGAGTGTATCAACATCATTTGTGTAGATTGACATGATATCGCCGTGCGCGTGTGTGTCAAAATACTTTATAGGAAGGGACTCCATGTGTACAAAGAGCTCATTCCTCAAATTTCTCATTGTTCCCTGTGTAACGTAAACCATCGTTCTCGTGTTTACATAGGATGCTATAGCACCAACTGCGTAGAAGCATGCAACTCTTACGATGGCGTTGAGCAAATCGGTGTAATCCGGTATTTCCTGCTGCATGAGCGGCATAATATACTGGTCGATAAGTGTCTTCATAAACATTGTTCCCTGTATAGTTGAAAATACAGTGAGTCCGATACACACGAGAACCACGATGCAGTGTACCAGATAATTCTTGGCAACAAAGCCTATTATTCTTTTAAATACCTTTCCAGGATTAGCGACTGTAGGCTTCGCTCCTCTTGGCGGTCTTCCTCCCATTGGTCCCGGCATTATGCTTCACCTCCGTTTTCATCAAAATCACCGCTGCCTCCGGTCTGCGACTCATATACATCGCGGTAAATATCGTTGGAAGCAAGAAGCTCCTCATGTGTTCCAACGCCGTTTATGCGTCCGTTGTCCATAACGATTATGCGGTCAGCGCCCTGAACACTTGAAACTCTCTGTGCAATGATAATCTTTGTCGTCTTGGCAATCTCTGTGGCAAGAGCATGGCGGATTTTTGCATCCGTAGCTGTGTCAACCGCACTTGTGCTGTCGTCGAGAATGAGTATCTTAGGCTTTTTTAAAAGCGCTCTTGCGATACAAAGACGCTGTTTCTGTCCACCTGATACATTTGTACCACCCTGTTCAATATATGTGTTGTACTTGTCAGGGAATTTCTCGATAAACTCGTCAGCACAGGCTAACTTACATGCGCGCTTGCACTCCTCGTCTGTGGCATTCTTATCTCCCCAGCGAAGATTATCAAGGATTGTTCCCGAGAAAAGCACATTCTTTTGCAGAACCACGCTGACCTCGTCACGGAGAGTCTCGATATCGTACTCCCTAACGTCCTTGCCGCCGACCTTCACACTTCCCTCGTCTACATCGTAGAGACGGCTTATAAGGTTTACAAGGCTTGACTTGGAGCTTCCAGTTCCGCCGATGATACCGATTGTCTCACCCGACTTGATTGTGAGGTTGATGTCGTTTAACACTCTCTTGTCAGCGCCCTTGTTGTAACCAAAATTTACATGGTCAAACACAATCTCGCCATCCTTGACCTCATAGGAAGGATTTTCAGGGTTTGTTATGTCAGGCTTCTCCTCAAGAACCTCGGCGATACGCTTTGCACTCGCAACGCTCATCGAAACCATTACAAATATCATGGAAACCATCATAAGGTTCATAAGAATTGTCATACAGTATGAGAGAAGGCTCATAAGCTTACCTGTTGTGAGAAGCGCTCCGCCCGAGCCGACAATCATCTTTGCACCGACCCAGCTTATAACCAAGATACATGTGTAAATCGTAACCTGCATTACAGGGTTGTTGTACGCAACAGTTTTCTCTGCTTTTACAAAAATGTTGTAAATGTTGTTGCTCGCTTTTTTGAATTTCTTATTCTCATAATCCTCGCGCACATAAGCCTTGACAACACGGATTGCGGAGACATTCTCCTGCACACTCGCGTTTAACTCATCGTACTTAGGAAATGCCGCGTTAAAATACTTTGTAGCGTGGCTTATGATAACCGCAAGAATACATGAAAGTATCACAAGCGCGATAAGATAAATTCCGGCAATCCTTGGGCTTATGATAAATGACATAATCATCGCAAGGATTAAGCTTACCGGTGCTCTCATACACATTCTAAGAAGCATCTGGTAGGTATTCTGCACGTTTGTAACGTCAGTTGTAAGTCTTGTGACAAGTCCCGCTGTGCTGAACTTATCAATGTTGGAAAATGCGTAGGTCTGAATGTTGTCAAACATACCCTTTCTCAAATTTTTTGCAAATCCGGTTGAAGCCTTAGCTCCGTAAACACCACCCATAATTCCGGCAAACAAGCCAACTGCCGCAATAACTACCATGCAGCCGCCAATCATGAGTATGTAACCCATATCGCCCTTCTCAACGCCGTTGTCGATAAGCGATGAGAGAAGATACGGTATAAGCATCTCCATGAGCACCTCCAAAATCATAAAGAAAGGTGTCGCGATGGATGCTCTTTTGTACTCCTTCACATACGCGCCTAATGTCTTTAGCACTGTTGTTCCTCCTTGTTCATGTCCTCAATATTTTTCTTCATCTTCTCTATAACATTCAAAAAGACCTGTCTTTCCTCTTCTGTAACATTCTGTTCAAGCTCCTCATGGAGCCTGTCTATAACACGCACCGTAGCGGCGTGTGTCTCCTCGCCTTTTTGAGTGAGAACTATCTTCTTGCAGCGCCCGTCATTGTCGTCCGTGCGGCACACCAGATAGCCCTTCTTCTCCATGAGCTGCATTATGTTAGTCACCGACGACTTGCCTATGCCAAATGCCTCGCCTATGTCCTTCTGGTAAACGTCCACATCCTTGTGCCTGCAAAGATATCCCAATATATGACCGTGCATGACCGTGACCTCGTCAAAGCCTGCATCAACCAGCTCCTTTTTAAGCTGACGGAAAATGATGTTGTCCATCTTCTTAATCTCGAAGCCCAAATAGTGTTTCTTCTCCAAATCTTACTCCTTTCTTCTTAGTGTGACTGTTGAGAGCTACGTTTAAAGCACTTCTCTCTGAACACAAAAATAGTTCGAGTCCCAACAGTTTGATACTGAACTGTTTGGTCTCGAACTATTATAGTTTTACGTTTCCTCAATGTCAAGGATTTTTTTATTTCAAGTCAAATCTCTGTACAAGCTCGTTGAGTGTTACCGACTGTGCCGCCAGCTCCTCGCTCGTAGCAGAAGTCTCCTCTGCCATCGCGGAATTGTCCTGAACAACGTGTGACATCTCCTGAATACCATCGCGAATCTGGTCAATGCTCTTCATCTGTGTATCGGCTGTCTGTGCGGTATCCTGAATCATGCCGTTGGCTATGCGCACGCGCTCAACCGCGTTGTCAAGCGATGCAATAACATCGTTTACGATAGTGTTGCCCTTCTCAATCTCCTCAAGAGATACATTTATAAGGTCGCGCGTCGTGTTGACCGCATCGGCACTCTCATTTGCAAGACCGCCAATCTCACCTGCAACCACAGCAAAGCCCTTGCCCGCGTCACCTGCACGCGCTGCCTCGATAGAAGCATTGAGTGACAAGAGATTTGTCTGGCTCGCGATATCCTCGATTGCCTTTATGACACCGACAACCTGCTTTGATGACTCCTGAATCTTGTCCATAGCCTCGCGCATCTGTGCCATCTGGCTCTTGCTGTCCTCCATAACCTGTGCAACCTCATTGGTGTATGAAGCTGATTTATCGGAATTTTCCTTATTTACCTTTACCTGCTCCGCAACGCTTGTAGCCGTGGCGAGAAGCTCCTCAATGGAAGCCGCCTGTGTCTCGGTGTTCTCCGCCATGCCCTGAGCTGCCTTTGCAAGGTCATCGCTGCCGACAGACACCTGATTTGCGCCCTCGACAATGCTTGTCATAACCTCCGTCATGGACTGTGATATATGATTTAAGGCATCCTTTACCTTCTCAAACTCGCCCACATAGGCATACTTTAAATCTATTGCAAGCTTTCCGTCAGCCATCGCTGCAAGCACCTGCGAAATCTCGTCAATATAATCTATGTACTCCTTTAAACGGTGAACAGTCTTGTCTATGGCAACTGCAAGCTCACCAACCTCGTCCTCCGTATCGACATCAATAGTGACATTGAGATTGCCGTTTGCAAGCTCCGTAGCCGCATCCTTCAAATGTATGAGAGGTCTTACAATCTTGCCCGACAGTCTGCTTATAAGGAATATAATAAATCCCTCGCCCAAAATCATCATGCCAAGAAGCATTATCACTGCCCTGACAAGCGAAGCATAATACTGGCTGCTTGGAATACAGCTAAGTGCCATAAACCCTGTGTCTCCAATCGGCATTATATAACCGTATTTGTGCTCCCCGTTTACCGTATAATTCAAAATCTGTGACGACTGTGCGCTTATAGCCTTTGCCACATTGTCAGTGATATTCATATCCTGTATCATTGTATCGATGAGTGAAGAATTAGGATGATATACAAATGTTCCATCGCTTGAAAGAAGCATTGTATAGCCTTCCTTGCCAATCGTGTAATCATCCATCAGGTCCATAATGGTGTCTATTCCTACATCTATTCCTGCCGCACCAACTGCTGTTCCATTCTCATCAAAAACCGGTGCCACGGCACTGAGAATTGTCTTTCCTGTGCTTGCCGCCACATATAACTTAGTCAGAACTGTCTTTCCTGTCTTGGTACAGTTAAACCAGGCTCTCGTTGTCACATCGTAATCCTCACCGGAAATACCTCCCGCCGATGTGATGGATGCGCTGCTGTCGATATCGGCAACAAACACTCCCTGAATATTCTTTGAATCAAGTCCGGCAGCTCCCACCATCTTTTCAAGTATTGTAGGATAAATCTCGTTGTTTGTCATGCGCTGCCCTTTTGTCGTGGTTACTAAAATATTCTGCACATCCTTGTCAATCGCAAGCTGCTCTGCCATGCGCTCAAACGGTGCAAAATACTTCTCCACCTGAAGCGATACCGCCTCTGAATCCTTTTGTAACTCATTGTTGTTGGCATCAATAAGCAGACCGTAGACTACTGCGACTACCATAACAGTTATCAACAACATAATAACTACAATGGCAGCACCTATTTTGGTCTGAATCTGAAACTGAATGCCCTTTTTGTTCCTTGGTTTTTTCTCCTCAGCCATAGCCTTGTACATCCTCCTATTTTTTATCAAAAGAGTATTATACCACATCTGTTTAAAATTGGAATATCCTTTCAAGAAATCTTTCCAATATCTTGCCACTTCTTACTGTTTTCTTCTCTCATAAGACGTATTTTCTCATGGTCACTTATATCAGATTTTATAGTCTCAATTCTGTCCAATATATGCACATCAAAATATTTTTTCTCCACCTTGCCTCTTTTTGCGCCCACACATTTCGCATCGCGGCATGTTATAAAAAGCGGCAGAACAGGCACGTTATTTTTCACTGCATAGTAAAACGCACCGTTTTTTAGCGGGCGCGGTCTGTCATAGCCCCACCACTCCGACTGTTCGGGAAATACAAGAACACAGTCGCCTCTTTCAAGGTAATACGCCACCGCACTGTCAAACCTTCTCACAAGCCTGTGTCCCGACGGAAAAGGCATTATCCCAAACGCTCTCATGTACTCCCCGAGCCGCCCCTTCTGATTGTTAAAGTCCGCAACCATAACCTTCAAATGCCGCCCGCGAAGAATGCAGCTCTTTTTGAGTGCCCACTTTACAACAAGAGCATCGAGTTTGTTTATGTGGTTGCAGGTTATTATCATGCCACATATGCCCACACTACTATTATTTTCATTCCCATAATGCTTATATATTTTCGTGTGAAATATAAACCTGTTCACAATCCACATAAACGGCGCGATTATAAACGTGCGTATCAACGCCTGACGAAATTTTAAAGCTCCAGTCGGAATATACGGAAAATTTTCATCTACAGGGAGACAGTTGCCATAATCAATCGGGTCAAGATGTGCATTGAAATCCCCATTTTTTTCCGCCTCTTTTATCTTCTCGAGCACATCGGGCGTGGTGTATGCAAGCTTGAAATAATTCACTAGTACTGCACCCTCCCGATTTTCTCCCAGCTCTTAGGCTTTATGCCGAGCACCGCGCGCCCCACAATGAAAATATATTCCATGTAAAAAAACGGATGCACGAGCATAAGGCACAGTTTTTTTACCCACGAAAGCCTGATATTTTTCCAGTCCGCAAGCACTGCCATGACTGACAGCGCAAAAAACGCGGTATATATCAAGAGAAATGCCGCTGCCGCCTGATAAAATTTTAACGTGATAAGATTAAATATCACCGCCACGGACAACACCCCTATATAGGCATAGACAATCCACAGCGAAAGTATATAGTAGTTGTCCACAAACGCCCTAATTCCGCGCCGCCTAAGAAGCCTTCCATAATACAGCCTGTCCGCCGCAACCATTCCGGTCATCCAGCGCGTCCGCCGCCTGTTCGTGTCAACATGCGATGGCGCTTCCTCAAGATAAAGTCTCGCGTATGAATAGTGAAAAGTCTTAATTCCCTTGCACGCACAGTCGCGCAAAAGTTCCATGTCCTCCGTGAGCGTCTGCCTGTAATTCCAGCCGCCCCACTCCTCGACCAAATCTCCCCTTATAAGTATTCCCGTGGTAATCGGCATCGTGGTAAGCCCAAGTGCGCTCTTGTACCTGTTTCCAAGCTCATCTATAATAGACCAGATAAGACCATTCTGGCATGTGATTGCGTTTACCACTTTTTTTGAGTTCCTGTTAATGTAACCCATAGTGTAATTTCCCACCAGTTTGCGCCCCGTTATCACCTGCGCCCCGCTTGCAAGCGCATCGTTCATATTTTTCAAAAAATCCGCATCAAGCCGGCAGTCCGCGTCCACAATTATATATCCGTCATACTTTTTCCCAGCCGCCAAAATATGTTTTATACAGTAATCAAGGCAATCCCCCTTGCTCTTTTGCTCCTCGTCGACATACACCTTCGCGCCGATTTCCCTCGCGTAGTCAATCACCTCGTCGCGCGGATTTTTCACCACCACATAGGTGTCAAACATCCTGTCCGTCCCCATCCCATAACTCTGCCCCCTGAGACTTTCAAACAGCGGAAGTACCGCCCTGCCCTCATCCCTCGCCGGAACGATAAGTGCAAAACGGTGCTTCTTTTCGCATGACAGCTTTTTCTGTGGAAAAATCCACCAAAACCAGCCAATCAACCGCGGAAAATACAGCACCAGAAAAGTTATCGTTATCGCAGCCAAAAAATTTTCGCCCATATTTTTCCCCTCTTAATTATAATTTTTAGGATTAATGTGTCAAAACATGTGTATTTAAACTATGAACTATAAATTAGCAAATTTAAAATGTGTCTTTAAATATTTGTCACTACCGATACGACAAGCTTTAAACATTTATATCAATTATATTTCTTATCTTTTCGTACTGCTCTAATATCTCATCGTGTGCATGCAACTTATAAATACTGTGCAGTTTCTCAATCTCCCACGGCTTTATATTTACCGTGTGAATGTACGGAAATATTCGTAGCGATTTGCAAAAATGCTGTATCACCGTGTTAGGTCTATAGCGCTTCTGCTCATTATATTTTTCGTGCAAAAAAAGTTTATTTTTGCATACGCGGTTTAACGCTGTCTGGTCGGGAAAAAACATTTTTCTCTCGCGGCACATTTTTCTCGCATTTTTAAATAGACCATTTTCACGACAACGCGGCATATTAAAAAGCAGCACTCCCGTGTTCATGTAATTATATTGGATAAACCATTTCCCAAGAAAATCCCTGACCCCGGCTATCTCAAAATCCGAGATATCCATGTTGTAAAGCTTCTCTATGTCATCGCAGACTACCACGTCCGCATCGAGATATAAAAGCCTGTTGACTAAAATATCATCCGCATAAAGCCGTAGCATTGAGTACGGCGTATAGACAGTATCCTTATTGACCCAATCGGCAAGCTCGCCTCTAAAATCCTGCGTTTTATCAATCAAAAAAACCTGACTTTTCGAGCAGACTCCCGTTAAAATATCCTCGATAATTCTCGCCTGCTGCCAGCAAATCGGAGTGTAGTCCTCACGCATATTTTCAAGATTTGCGGTAAAAAGGTAAATATTTAATTCACCTTTATAATATTTTATTATGGACAATACGGCTATGAGTATGCCATCAAAGGCGCGGGAATTTCCGCAAAACAGGATGTTCATTTGAGCCTCCTTACCAATAAATATCTAGTAGTGGTGTGATATCGGGTTATGGTTTTGCTAATTAATATTGCCAACATTTTATTTATTATTTTTAATGTATTCTACTTTTTCATAAGTGGAATTTTTACTGCGCGCCGTCATGGCATCATATACCTGATTGCGCAATTTTACGGCGGCTTGTCTTGGGTTTATGGTGGTGTCCGGATAGAAAGGTCCATCGATGTATATTGTGATTTTTGTCCTGAAAAGGTATTTTTGATATGTTATGGTAAAAGAATATGCGGGTCGGTTGTATATCACCGGATAGCGGAATGAGCTCTCGTTAAAAGAGCGTATTTTAGTGTAATAAGGCCATATATGCGCTTCGGGATAAATAAAAATTGGATGTCCCGTGTCAACATAACGCTCCAGCTCACCGAGGAAATTTTTCATTCCGCCAAGCTTATTAGGAATTGGAAAAGCGCCCAACATCTCCATAATATTTTTTGTTCCATAGAGCGACACATTGTCGGGGTGCGCCAAAATTATTGCCTTCTTTGGAAAACTTATACAGGTAGGAATATAGCCGTCCCCCGGAACGTGGGTGTGATTTCCGTAAAAAAAGACAGATTTGTCCCCCTCATCACCACTTATTTTTCCAAGCTTATCCCTGCCCTCTATTTTCACGCCAAAATTAAGCTTCATATATATAAAGGCAACGGGAGTCATAATTATGTGGTAAAGTACCCACGCAGCCGCACGCCATAATTTTCCATGATTATATTGAAAGTTCTCATCAACCGTTATCGTCTTTCTTTTTATGCCCGAAAACTCGTCCTCCAGCTCATCGTCGTAGTAATATACTTTTTTGTGCTTCATGTGAGATATTATTTACACAAAAAAGCTCTATTATTCCAAATAAGACGCTATCTCTACTCAATGCACAAAAGCCGCCCACCGGTGAGCCCCCAAATTTCGTCAGTCCGCTCAACCACGTCCTTTGAGTGGCTTACCACAATCACACATTTGTCGTTGTTTTTTGCGAGGTCTCCAAGAATTTCCATCACAACATTGGTCGTGTCGGAGTCGAGACTGCTCGTCGGCTCGTCCGCAATCAGCACATCGGGATTGTTGCATATCGCCCTCGCTATCGCCACGCGCTGCTGTTCGCCGCCCGACATATTCATGACACGTTTGTCCGCGGTGTCCTTGTCAATCCCCATGTCGGAAAGTATTGCATAAGCCTCATCGCGGGCTTTTTTGCCCCTTTTGCCCGTCACGCTCATTGCAATCATCAGATTTTCAATGCCCGATGCGTTTTGGATAAGATTGTGGCTCTGAAACACAACACCCACATGCCTTGCGCGGTAATCATCGCTATCGATACCCATTATGTCCTTACCATCATAAAAGATACTGCCATTTGTGCATTTTTCCATTCCCGACAGCAAAGACAGCATTGTCGTCTTGCCGGCTCCCGATTTACCTACAATTCCATACAGCCTTCCCTTGTCAAACTCGACATTTACACTGTCGAGAACATTTTTCCCCACGTCACTGTATCTATAACTTACATTTTCCATTCTCAAAATACTCATATCAATCTCCATTCCGCCGCCATTCCATTCGACTTTACAAACATTAATAAAATACACAACTTTTTGCGTGTTTTTCATTAATTCAGCGATACTGAAACTTTTTTGAAACCGCAATATATCCAAGACAGTATATTTTACTATTCAGATGTATTTTTACCCTTTTTCTACAAGTAGCTTCATAGGCTCTTTTCTTATGCAGAAAATTACCCCGCCCACATTTGCCGCCATGGAAAGCACAAGAGTGCTCAAAATAATTACCGCCAAAGCACCTCCCGATATATCCACCGACAGTTCATAGACCGCATCAGGTATGTCCTCCTCGACATCGCCGTCCATTTTGATGACACCCTCACCATAATTAAAATGTTCAGAATTGTACTGCTTCTGTGCGACGTTTGCCTGCTGTTTAACTATCATATCGGAGACTTTCGGAGCAAACATGCCGCCAAGCCCAATTCCAACTGCCATTCCAATCACGGTGACAACGGCATACTCTAGCATCATTCTGCCGATTATCACCCGCTTTTTCATGCCTACAGCCCTGAGTATTCCAATCTCATATTTCCTGTCGTAGACCAGAAGTGTGGCAAAAAGTGCAAGAACAAGCGCGCCCATGACCATAACCAGAATGAACATAATCTCAACTATCTTTTTTAATCCCTTTATCGGCTCTACTATCTTATAGTAAGTGTCTGCATCGGTATTGACATTGTAGACCTCCGGCAGCCCCTTCTGCCTTATCTCGTCCTCAAATGCCTGCGCATACTCCGGATTTTCCAGATAGTACACCGCTTTCAGATTGATATCGTCAAAGCCCTGCTCCTCAAGCGTCGCGTAACTTACAAGTATCTCATTTCGCCTGTTGTTGAGCGCACTTATGTAGCCTGACTGTCTCGCAGTTGTTCCGTCAAGATATATACCAACAACCGTGAGCGATAGACTCTGATTTTCATTGTCAACATTGAACAAATCGAATACATCCCCTATCTCAAGCCCATTCTTTTTTGCAAACTCCTCACTAACCATGCAGGTATTTTTCTCACCAAAATAGTTCCCCTGCAAAATCTGTCTCATTCCCGTCGCAAACTCCTCCATAAGACTGTAATCGGAGTAGCCGATAACGACACAGTTCGGTGTCGTCCTATCCGACTCACTTTCATCATCTCCCGACGGCACAAACGCCCCCGCATACGGATTTTCCTTCTGATACTCCTCATCAATTCCGCTTATGTGCTCCCCGTAGGTCTGGATTGAAGCCCTGTACAAAGTCTCCTTCAAATACTTCGACTCGGCAAAGGCGCGCATCTGCTGCGTGGTTATATCCGGTATCTGCAAATATCCATTCTCGTCCACGCCCTGCGCGAAAGCCTTTCTCAGGTCAGGCGTAAAGTACACGCTCGCCCCGAACCTCTCAGAATAGTCGGCAATCACGCCCACCGCTGTAAACCACACCATGCTCGCAATCGAGATGCCCGCAACGACAACCGCCGTCGCAAGCGCAATCAGCCCGTATCTCTTTTTATTCCTCAAAACACCTCTAAGCGCATCCTTTATAAAATACATATCCACCTCCGCAGTTTTTGTAAAGCTTTACGGGGAGATTATAGCATATGGTATGTTAATTTATTGTTTACGCTGCTTGTTAATTATTGTAATATAACATTATGTGGGATATCCCACCAAAACACTATGGAGGTAAAAACAATGACATCTGTAAAAGATTATACCGTTCACATCGACAGCAAAAAGAGAGTTACCCTTCGTGGCGCAATGTATCAGTACTACCATGTAAAGGAATATGATAATGGCTGTATTATGCTTGAACCGAGAGAATTGACCATTCCTGATACCATTTCTGAAAAAACCTTACATGACATGGATAAGGCAATCAACAATTTTAAACTAGGAAATGTATCAGACACTATTGACCTGTCAGATTTTTAGGAAGTTTTTCTATGGCTTCGGAAACACCATCTTGAACCTGCTTCCCACATTTTTCTCGCTCCTCACCCACAAAAAGGCGTTGCAAAGCCATGCCACATGCTTCACAAGGCTAAGTCCAATCCCATAGCCGTCCTTTTTAAGTTCCCCAATCCTGTAACCCTCGTCAAATATCCGTTCCGCTTCCTCCCTGTCAATGCCGATGCCCGTGTCGGACACCTCTAAAAACGGACAGTCATTCTTCACGCCGACCTCCACATACACTGTTCCATTCTTTCCATACTTCACCGCATTGTCTATCAGGTTGCAGACCGCCCTGTAAATCCACAGTTCGTTGCCCCTGACACCCGCATCACATTCCTCATCAAAAGAAAATTCAATGCCCACTTCACCCTTTGCGTACTCATCGACAGCCGTTCCGCACACCAAAGCAAGGCCAACCACCTCGTCAAAACCCTGTCCCCTGCCGGCGCACAGCGTGAGAATATCGTCCATGTCCTTGACAAGCTTATCAACCGTCCGTGTAATGCCATCCATATTTCCATTTTGTGCCTTGGCGCGCAAAAGTGCCATTGTATTCTTGTACTCATGCGACACATATTTTCCAAGATGGGCAAAATCACTGTACGCCGCGCTGACATTTTCCAACAGCATGTCCGTGGCTTGTTTTAAACAGGCTAACTCCTGTGGAAGCGCAGCCACGCCACCGAAAAACTCCTCGATTTCATCATTTTTTACACCCTCATCACATTCTCTGTCTGCTCCCTGCTGCCAGTGCCGCTTTTCTGATTGCCTATTTTTCACTCCCTCATTACCGTCTCTGTTGGTTCCATGCTGCCTGTGCCGCTTTTCTGATTGCCTTGTTTTCACTCCCTCATCACCGTCTGTTCCTGCACAAGCCATGTTTTCAAGCTCCGCAGACAACCGCTTAACAGGTAAAAATATTTTAAACGAATATATTTTGTACAAAATAATCCCCCAAATTACGGTCAGAATAATTATCGCGCACAGCATCAACCACACCGCCGTCCTTGTCCCACTGTAGAACATCGTGCCAAGCTCCTGTGCCGACACAAGCCTTTTCTGAAAATCTGACGGCGACAGCACCACCAGCCCATCCGTCATCGCAAGCCCGCTCACGTCGAGATAGTACTCCTCGACACCATGCGGCGTGGTATTCTGTGTGAGAAACAGTATTCCCGCAAAGCATACGCACACGGCGGCTGCAAACAGAACGAGTGTACCTACAAAAAGCCCCTTAAAGCTTATATTTTTTATTCCTCGCATAACTCGTACCCTATTCCCTTTCTTGTGATGAGCACGTCATGACCTGCCGCATTTTTCAGTTTTCTCCTCAAATTGGCGATATGTACTCGAAGCACCGACGAAAACGGGTCATAAAACTCATCATAGACGTGCTCCGCTATCGCCTCACCCGACACAACCGCCGGACTGCACTGTGCGATATAGCTGGTGGTTGTCTTGCTTATCCGTGGGGTGTCCGACACAACCGCCGGACTGCACTGTGCGATATAGCAGAGTATGTCAAATTCCTTTGCCGACAGCTCAACATTTTCCCCGTCATAGCTTACTAACCTTTTGACTGGGTCGACCATAAGCCTTCCGACTTTTATTCCAGTGGATGACCTCTTATAAAATCTTCTGACAACCGCGTGTATTCTTGAGGCGAGCTCGTCAAAATCAAACGGCTTCACCACATAGTCGTCCGCTCCCATGTCAAGTCCCTCTATCCTATCGCGGCTCGTATTTCTCGCGGAAATTATGATTATCGGAATGTCCCTGTTCTCCTTCCTCAAAAACTCAAGAATTTCCATTCCGTCCTTGTCCGGCAGATTGAGGTCTAAAAGTACGGCTTCGTAGTCCGTCACAAAAGCCTTCTCCTCGCCCTCATTCCCAGTGTTCGCCACGTCCACCGCAAAACCCTTTCTCTCAAGCCCTTCCCTAAGCTCATACGAGAGCGGCTTGTCATCCTCTATAATCAGTAATCTCATTTTGTAAAATCCTCATTCCTTTCATACAAATTTTTCACAGTATAAGGAAACTCATCATACAATTCTAAAAAAAGTCCCCTTTTTGCCTCGGCTATAATATTTTTATATTTTTCTTCCTCATTTTTCTTTTGCAGTACAAAAATGATTTTATATTTTTCTATAATAAAAGTCCATCCCCGCGTATTTACAATTTTTTCAAAGACTTTAATAAATAATAATATTTACAATCACCCTCAAAAAAAATATAATAATACACGGTAAATTTAATATCACAAATACATTGTGATATCTGACACATCAAATAGCATATTTGATTTTTTCAACCAATGTAAAATTTACCCAAAATAACACAAGCCCAAGGAGTTACCATGAATAAACCCTCCACAAAAAAACTGACCACAAAAAATATTTTCTACATAGTACTTATATGTTTTCTGCTCTCAGCCATACCTCTGTACATAATCGGCATGTACGCGCATCCAAGCGTCGACGACTATTACTATGGGACACAGACGGTGCAGGTGTGGAACGAAACCCACTCCGTCGCATCAGTTGTAAAATGCTCATTTGACGAGATGATTAACACCTACAATATATGGCAGGGAAATTTTTCAGCGATTTTCCTTATGCGCCTCCAGCCGGGAATATTCGGCGAACAGTACTATTTTATTGCGCCGCTTATACTTCT
>JBNMKO010000014.1:0-48633 GCA_050874385.1 Eubacteriales bacterium | reverse complement strand
TTTGTCCAAGGCGGTATCCAATCAGTGTTTTAATAAGTTCAGGCAGTATTTGTCCTATAAATGCCAGATGAACGGCATAGAACTGGTGATAGCGGACAGGTGGTATCCTTCAAGCAAAACCTGCAGCTGTTGCGGTAACATAATGAGAGATTTGAAATTAAAAGACAGAATTTATAAATGTGATGTTTGTGGAGTTACCATTGACAGAGATTTTAATGCAAGCATCAATTTAAGTAAATATAAAGTCGGCTGATATATTTAATGGCAGAAAAAAATAATATATAGGTGTCCGTTACACCGAATTTACGCCTTTGGAGTATTATATCAAATGTAAGTAGTAATTGAGCAATCAATACCAAAGCAGATACGAAAAACTTAATGAAAATTAAGAAGGAAATAAGGAAGTTCTAAGTTTTTACAACTTTGGACAGACGGTAAAGAGTTTATGTCAAGAGTGGTAGAAAGACAACTATTCTTTTGGTAATAAATCAGCACCAAGAGGAGCAAGACCGAAACATGACTTTGATGTTGAAAATTTTGATAGCATTGTAGGGCCTGAAATAGGTCCATTACCAAAGGGAACATCTAATGTATTAGACATTAATAGTGCCCCATTAAATGGACATTATCATATGTTGCCATCAGGAACACAGATGCCAGATGGTTTGGATGTTATTGCAGATGGTATAGATGTTATTCCTGATTCTCCGCATGGTGTGGGACATTATACTATTTTTCCAACTAAGGAAATGACGGTTAATGAATTTAATGAATTATATAAATCATTACCATGGCAATATGGGGGAAAAAATGATAAATAGGTATGAAACGTGGTTGATAGAGGAATTACAAAAGATTGATAATTTCCCGTATGAAGATATAAAGTTACTGGATAAATATCCGTTAGAAGTATCTAAACAAGTTCTAAAGGTTCTGATTGAGAATGCTTGTTTAGGGCAGAATTATGAACCTATAGAACTTGCACGTAAGAAAATCAATGAAATTGATAAAAGTTGGCTTAAGCAATATTTTATTGAAGTTGCGAGCAGTTGCATTGACTATTCTGACGAATGGGAATATAGACGATTAGTTGAATTGGTTTTTTTGGTGATCCCAGAATTGAAGCAAAAAATATTAGAATTTGGTGTAAAATCTGAAAACGATGAAATAAGAGAAGTGGTAGAGGATTTTCAGAATTTGTAATCATGTTGTATCCAGTAAACTGATTCGACTTGTGAACAGCACAGGAAATATCATACACTATGCCTAGATGATATATTAAGTGGAAAGACATCTAATAAGCATTGAACATGCTTTCTAAGGAAGAGGTGGTGAGAGGAATGCAACTTAAGCCTGATGTTGAAGTGATATTTGAATTTGTGGGATATAGAAAAAATAATCTATATGAAGGATATCTTCCAGCACATTTAATATATGAGGATTGTTTAACTACTGGGTTGCATAGCTATTACAACTTGGAAAATAATATTAAAGGAGAGCTTAAAGGGAGAATTACATTTGTTTCTCCAGAAGATTATCCGGCATGTTTGTGGATAGGAAAAAAAATTACAATGTATGAAGGAAAAAATGTAGTTGGTTATGCAACAATAACGAATATATTTAATCCCATACTTTGTAAGTTTGAAAAAGAAGAGTAGGCATCTAACTTTTCTTTGACGAACTCAGAACATCCATGTTACAATGGCACGCAACAGGGAGGATTAAGAGGGATGAAAATTTCTCATTCTACCTAAACAAAAACACATAATAGGAGATGTTCCGTAGCTGCTATGGAGCTATGGTGCATCTCCTATTTTTCTGTTACAGGGCAATCTTGATAAAATTCTCTCAAAGCATAATAAATTTCTGAACAGTACCACATTTCTCCCAACGGCTTTGCCGGTGGGTGTTTTCTGGCTTAGACCGTCATCTGGCGGCATAAGCCCTTTAACCTGCACTATTTTCGACCCTACTTATTTTGACAGTATCTTACCTTGATGAACCGAAAACCGACATGTAACATTCTCGATTTTTCTGTTACTGGGCAATTCCTAAAAAATTGTTCCAAAGTATAATAAACAAATCAATCGTATTATATTGTTTTTAATTTTAGAGTGGCAGGATTCTCGATGCGGTAATAAATGATGTAATGGGACAACAATATAGAATGTTAGATAAACTTGGTATCGAGTATGAAAGGATAAAGTATTAATGAGTATATTAAGTAAAATGAGTAAGTCATTTGAACTTGCTGTAAGTGAGACAAAATCAGGAGATGTTGAAATTGATAAATTAATTCATTACTCAAAAATTGATATTCCCATTGAATTTATAGAGATTATTAAAGAGAAAACAGAAATTGAGATAAAGGTTAAAAATGAAAAGTATATACGAATATGGGGTGCAAGTGCATGTATAGAAATGAATTCTGCATATAATATTCAAAAGTATATACCAGATTCTTTAGCAATAGGTGATGATGAATGTAGTAATGCAGTGCTTTATGCGAATGGTACAAATGGCTTTGGAGTGTATATGGTTTCATTTGGTAATGTGGATGCTGATGAAATGGTTTATATTGCTGCTTCGTTGGAAGCATTTTTTGTGAAAGAAGAGGGGATAGACATTTTTAATAATGTATGGTAAAAGGAAATATATTTAGTTATATTTCTACATAAAGATATTCTGAATTACAATTTATTAGTAAGTGGTTTGGCAAGTAAACGATAATTGAGCAAATGCCCAAAATGTTAATATTTTGTATTTTAAGGAAGAGTGATAAAGCAACTGTGATTTATGATTGGAAAGGCGAAAAAATGATTTCTTTGGAAAAAAGATATGAGAATTTTAAAAGTACAATTGAGGAATGTGGAAGTTATCTGTTAATAGAGGATGATGATACAATTAAGCATAATCTATTTGAGAAATTTTCAATAGATGTAATCAGTTTTTTGCACGAAGGTACACTAAATCTTTTTTTAGATGAAGGTATGATTGATAATGATATATTGGAGAAAAGTATAGAATTGAGAAATGCTTATTTGGAACTAGAACGTATTCCTGATATGTTTAATGTTGAAACAGTAAAAACGTCTGAAAAATGGAAAAGCATATTAAGAAAATCAGATGAAATAAGTAAGTTGCTTTATTGGTGAAAAATATTATTTAGAAAGTTGATTAAAGTGAAAAATGGAGATAACAAAGTTTGATTTAGAAATTGAAGACATTGAATGGTACGGTGTAGATGAGACAGGGAAAATAGGATTGTTTATGTCAGGCGGAAGTTTAGCAGTTCCTGAGTTTATATGTAAATCAAGAGAAAATTTGGAAAAGGTATGTGAATTTTTTGGTAAGCTTAATGTATTAATTTCAGATTGTGTAAGCATCAATAATAAACTGGTTTATCCAAGGCAGGAATTTATCACTGAGTGTGAGCGGATGTCTCAAAAGGGAATTTACTGTTTTGATATATCAGATGATGAGAATTTAGACAATCATTATATTTTTGTTTCAAAACCAGAAAAACCTTTATTAATAGATGAACTACCTTTAGAAATCCAAACTATAATGTTAGATTATCGTATAACGGGTGTAAATTTTGAAAAAGACGATAACATATTTATTTAATTTTAATTATGTATACGCATAAGAAGCTTGTTTGGTAAAACAGTATGCTATTTACTGAATTTACCACGGGTTTAGAATTTTGATAGAGAATTGGATATGTAAACGGATAATAGCAATTTGTTGAGCCGGATATGTAGAGCATCATTGCCGCATATCCGGCTTAATCAAAATAAATTATTTTGCTGTGTCATATTTTTTTAAAACATGTTTCAGATATATACAAGACATAATCATAACGATGGCTTCTGTGAGTGGAAATGCCAGCCATACGCCTGTAACTTGAAGTATTTTTCCGAGAAAATATGCAAAAGGTAATAGAAAAATAACCTGTCGTGCGGCTGAAATTATCATGCTTGGTACGCCGATTGATAGACCTTGAAGTGTATAGCATATCATAATTGAAACACATGCAAAGATAAAGCTGGTGCTCGTTATGCGCAGTGCGGTTACTCCCATAGTGGCCATTGTATCTGAGGCGTTGAACGCCCGCATAATTTGGTTTGGAAATAGCTGTAATAATATTAGCCCGATTAAGCCTATTAAAGCGGAGTATATGCCGCTGAGTTTTATTGCTTGTTTTATACGGTTGTATTTTCCTGTTCCGAGATTGTATGCGACAATGGATAAAAGGGCGCTGTTTAAACCAAATGCTGCCATAGAAACGAAGGTGTACAGTTTGAAATAAGCACCGAAAACGGCTGTCGCGGTTGTGGAAAATGTGAGTAATATTTTGTTAATTCCAAAGGACATAATGCTGCTGATAAACATTGTAATTCCGGCAGGAATACCAACGGAACAGATATTTTTTATATAGTATACGTCAGGTTTTAAGTTACGGAATGAAAACTGTATTTCCTTATTGTATTTTAGATTAAATATAAATCCAAGTGTCATCGCGAGTAGTTGTCCAATTACAGTGGCTATGGCAGCTCCGGCGGTTCCCATCGCAGGTAGACCGAAATAGCCGAAAATGAGAATAGGGTCGAGGATAATATTTATCACGGCTCCTGTTATCTGGGTTATCATTGTGTACATGGTTCGCCCGGTTGATTGAAGCAGTTTTTCAAGAACAAGCTGAAAAATCTGACCAAAAGAAAAAATACATATTATGGACAAATAGGAATAGCCCATCGCGCATATAGAAGAGTCATCTGTCTGAATTTTATAAAACCATCTTACTCCCAAGAGACCAAAAAGCAGTAATATAAAATAGACGATGAAGCTCAAGATAAGACCGTTGATGGCGGTTTTGTTGACTTCTTCCTGTTTTTTTTCGCCGAGCAGACGCGATAGCATAGCATTTACGCCAACTCCGACACCGGTTCCAAGCGCAACAATTATATTTTGAATTGGAAATGCGAGTGAAACGGCGGTTAGTGCGTTTTCTCCGTAATTACTTACAAATATGCTGTCCACAATGTTATATAGAGCACCAATCATCATGGATAAAATCATAGGTGCAGCCATGGATAATAATAGCTTGTTTACGGGCATTGTGCCCATTTTCTGTTCTTCCATATAAAAAACTCCTTTCATTTTTTTCAAGGGATAGGTAATCGGTCAAGCGGGTATTCGCAATCCGCTTCGCTTCTTGCTCATAACCAAATGTCTGCTTCGCAGTGCAAGTCCCCATCCACTGCTTCTTGCTCCATGCAATAGAAGCTATTGCATGCAATTGAAGCAGGGGACTTACTTGATTTGGTTAAATTCCTTGTATTCAAGTGAGATAATAGCAGAAAATCTTGAAATATAGAATTACATATACAGAAATGGCATTAGAAAAAAGCTAATGATTGCCAAAAGAAAAATTTAGGGCTATACTTGGTGGTGATAAAGTCACTGTATAACAGTGATGGGCACATAGAAATGAGGATTAATTATGAACTCACAACAATTACAATGTTTTATATATGTGGCGGAGAGGCTTAATTTTACCAAGACGGCGGAGGCACTTTTTTTGTCGGTGCCAACTGTAACTCACCATATAAAAAGCCTTGAGGAGGAGCTTGGAGTACAGCTTTTTTACCGAAACTCCCGTGTCGTCAAGCTTACCGAGCAGGGCGAAAAATTCTACTATGATGCAAAAGATATTTTTATAAGGATGCAGGACGCGAAAAATCAATTTCAGAATTATTCAAAGCAGGAAAAAATAATGTTTCGCATCGGATGTATGACTGAAAGAGAATTTAAAATATTAGAGCCTGTTTTAAGGAAAATAAGGGAAAAATATTCATACGTCCGTCCGAAAGTGTTGGTTCAGAATTTTTTTGAAATTAAAAACTTATATGAAAATCAACAGCTTGAGCTTGCTATAGCGACGCGCGGATTATCAGAACAGGGCAATTTTAAGAAAGTTACCACATTTCAGAGCTATGCAGTGATGTCGAGAGAACATCCGCTTGCAAAAGAGCAGGAAATATCTTTTGGACAAATTGCGGATGAGACTTTAATCACATTACCGTCAAGATGTGTGCCATTTGAGAAGGGCAACAAATTTCAGGAATATCTGACACTTCATGCGCAAGACCACACGCATATTGTAGGTGAGAGTGAGATGGAGAGCGTACTTCTCGCAAAATGTGGGTATGGGATAGCACTTTTGCCTGGACTTTATATTCAGCTCGACGACGAGGTGGCGGTAATACCGATTTCGGAGACAAGAAATATAGAATATGGTCTGTACTACAGAAGCAGTGAAAAACATGTGCAGTATTTTATAAATGAATATAGGAAAACAGCTTTGCAGTGGCATATTTGAGTAAAATTATAGGGAGAAAAAAATATGGAATTTAAAAATCTATTGCCAGCAAAAAATCGCGACGAACTGCGAAAGTGGCTTTCAGAAAACTATGATAAGGAAACGGAATGTTGGGGAGTTGTCAAGCGTGGTCGCCCGGTTGACGACAAAACATTTTGGTACATAGATGCTGTTGAGGAGGCAATGTGTTTTGGCTGGATTGACAGTGATATTTTAAATGCGTTGCAGTCCGACGAAGAAATATGGAAAAAATTTCAGAGCTTTCCGCCGTTGTATCAACGTGTGAGAGTTGACACAATACAGATAAAGAAAAAACAGCCGGAATTGTTTAACAGCCGCTTGCAAAAATTGTTGGATAACACAAAAGCGGGTGTTATGTACGGCGAGTGGAATGATAATGGGCGTTTACTATAATTTTGAGGTTTAGTATAAAAATAAGAAAACATAAGCAGGTTTTTGAAAGAAAAAGATAATTAAAGAAGGGGCAGTAAAATGGAAAAATCAGAGAAGTACACAGCACATTATCATCTTCCGGGGCTGTTTGAATTTTATGAACTTTATGAATTGTTTTTGGCATTATTTTTTGAGCACAGGGAATACTTTTATGACTGGTGTGATATCGGTTCAATATATGGTGCTCCGGCGGACTGTATCTGGGGCGGAGGTCGAGTGGGGTTCGGGGATTGTGAGCCGCGAAAGGTTTTGAAATTGGCGCAAAAATATGGTATATCGGCGCGCCTGACATTCAGCAATTCACTTCTTACAAGTGAGCATCTTGCGGACAAAAAATGCAATAATCTCTGTGCCATGCTTGAGAAGAGTGAAGGTGTGCAAAATGGCGTGATTGTCCATTCGGATTTGCTGCTTGAATATTTAAAAGAGAATTATCCGGGGCTTTATTTTGTCTCGTCGACAACCAAAGTGCTGACAGATTTTGAGAAATTCAGGGACGAAGTAAAAAGAGAAGATTTTAAATATGTCGTGCCGGATTTTCGCTTAAATAAAGCTTTTGATAGATTGGATGCGCTGTCCGCTGTACAGAAGGACAAGGTGGAATTTTTGTGCAACGAGTGCTGTTGGTTTGGCTGCAATGACAGGAAAAAATGTTACGAAAATGTCAGCCGCAAAAATCTTAGGGAAAACTGTCCCGACCATATCTGCACTGCGCCAAATGCAAATGAGGGTTATCGTTTTTCAAAGGCGATGGAAAGTCCGGGATTTATAGGCATAGAGGATATACAAAATGTTTATCTGCCGATGGGCTTTTCAAATTTTAAAATCGAAGGCAGAGGACTTGGCAGTGCATTGATTTTGGAATTTTTGCTCTATTACATGACTAAGCCGGAGTACCAGCTTAGGGTCAGAGAAAAAATATATTTGGATAGTATGTTGGATTTATTTTAAAATTAATCTTATAATTTTTGGAAAAGGAGTTGAAAAAATGTCGGACAGTATATCAGTAATTGGCGGTGCAGATGGACCAATATCAGTGTTTTTGGCAGGAAAGATAGGGATAAATTGGCTGAACGTATTTGGACTTGTAATTGTTGTTTTATTATTGATACCTAATATCATTTACGCAATTAAATTTAAAAATCAACAAAACAAATGCACTAATAAAGCAATGAACATAATAGAACAAATAGGTCGCTATGGATGTATGTTTCTTATGGTGTTCAATATTGGAATATCCGCTTGACTGATATCAAGGAAGTGGCAAAATGCACTGCGAATATCCGATTGACAATTAATAGAGAAATTAGTAGAGAAAAGGCTATATCATTTATATGTGCCTGAAATCAGGATTTATATAAAAGGCTATAGCCTTTTCTTAATATCTATTATATTAATTTTTACATTGGTGATTTACATATCACCTATAGGTAATAGACTTCTAATATGCTGATGCACATATTCGTAAAGTCTGTTATTAAAAAGTTACACAATAGCTGAAAAGCTCATGTAATATTCTTTGAAAAATTCACTTATTTTTTCGATAATTTTCTTCATAATAATCACCAATCCTTTCGATAAAATCAATAATTTCAATTCTTTTAGTTCATTTACATCTATGGTATGTTCTGTATCATTTTCATAATCGATTCCGAAATCTTTATGTTTTCTTTTTATGGTTTTAATATATCATATTGTATTTACAATGTGAAATACATATAATAGTGGTATTATAATACCTATAAGGTATTATTAAATGAAGCCACAAGGAACCATCCAAATGGCAAAGGAGATTAATATGGAGCTTAGACATATAAGATATTTTAAGGCGGTTGCCGAGGAGAAGAATTTCACGAGGGCGGCGGAGAAGCTTGCGATAGCGCAGCCACCGTTAAGCCGCCAGATACAGGATTTGGAGGCGGAGCTTGGAACGGAGTTTTTTGTGCGCTCACCGCACAAGGTCACTTTGACGGAGGAGGGCGAGCTTTTTTTGCAGTATGCCTCACAGATACTTGATTTGGTAAGCAAGTCTGAGGAGGAAGTGCGCGAGATGCGCGAGGGGCTTACGGGAACGCTCTACATAGCATCGGTTGAGGGCTGTGCGCCGAGACTTTTTGCGGAGTGGATTTCTGCGTTCAGAAAGAAACATCCGAATGTGCAGTATAATCTTTGGAACGGAAACACGGACGATGTGAACAGCCGTGTCACAAAGGGCTTGTGCGAGGTGGCGATGATTACAGCGCCGTACAATACTGAGGAATTTCATGTGCTTCCGGTGTACGACGAGCCGTGGGTGGCGGTCATACCAAAGGGACATGAATTATATTCGCCGGACAATCTTCCGGTTGCGCCGGATGAGCTTTTACCCTATGATTTGTTAATTCCATCAAGGGAGTCTAGAAAGGGAGAGATAGACAAGTGGTTTTCAAAGACAGGACACACGCCGACGATACGCGGGCGCATTGCGCACATGATGAATGCCTATGAACTCAGTTTAAATGGTGTCGGAATATCAATTTATCCCGAGTCGATATCGTCGCTTGTGCATGACGATGGCGTGTGTGTAAGACAGATAGACCACCCCGATGCGTATGCCTCGTATGCGCTTATATGGAACAAAAAGCATACGCTCTCTCACGTCGCGAAGGAGTTTATCGGGTTTGTGGAGGGAATATATGCGACCTAAACGCTGGAGTAGGTAGTTGCTAAACTTAGTGTATGTTGTGGTGGACGTTGTATAATTTTATTAGTATAGTTCCAACATCTGTACTTTTTGAAAGAAATAAGGTTACATAAATGGTTAAAGTATAGCCACTAGATAAATTCAGTGTAGCTTAATTATTATGTGTTTTAAAATGCTGACCACATGCCAGTAAAATTATATAACTGTTTATTGAAATGTTAGAGTTCAGAAATTACTCGGAGATATAGTATCATATAATGAAATGCAAAGTTAAGTATTTTAGGTATTAATTTGGTATTATGGTCTTTAATTTTTATAAAATATGGAGTAAGATAATACTTATAAAAGTTATACACAACTAACAAAAGCATGATTGAATTGTACATAATTAAATGACTTATCAGTGTTAAGGCAAGAAGAATTTTTGCAAATAACATTTTTTCGCAATATGTAAAGTGCTAATAATTAGGTAAAAATAAGGAGGCTGGTCTATATGAAATATGCAGGTTTGCCGATGGCGATGTGGATTGTTTTTAACAAGTCTTTTAGGAAAAATCTCACGGAGGTTTTGAAGTTTGACGAGCAGGAGAGCAGAAAAATCACTGCGGGGGCAAAGAAAAAGTACAGGGAGATTATAGAGAAGCTGCCGGAGTTTGAGAAGGCTGACAGGTTTAAGATGAACATTGTAAATTGCGCGATGCTGTCCGCTTTTTTTCTGAATATGCCTAAGTTTCCAAGTGTAGAGGATGCAACCGAGTATTATAAGAGGTCGATGATGACAAAATTATTGGTATGGTTTTGCCGAAGAAGCGGAAAAAATAAATATTCCGAGGCTGATATAAAATCGATGAAAGCTACCGCAAAGTTGAAAGCTGGTGACAGAAATCCTTATTCATGGAATATGGATTTTTATGAGTATAAGGACGGAAGCGGTTATGAGGCGAGGTTTTCAACTTGCGGAATATGTAAGCTTATGAATGAGCTGGGGCTTGGCAAGCTTATACCGGCGATGTGCCGCTTTGATTATACAATGAGCGAGGCAGGCGGTGTGACTGACTTTGTAAGGCAGTACACGCTTGCCTCGGGTGGACCTTATTGCGATTGCGGATATAAGAAAAAAGTCAGATAAATACAAAAATTTTGAGCTAAAAAGAACCGTTCCTCAAGCCAAAATGAACCGTTCCACTGGTTCTAAATAAGTTTCAGCTCAAAATTCTTATCCCTGTCGCAGACGAGCACGCCGTCCTTCACCTCAAGCTGTGCGACTTGTATACATGCTCTTCCGTCGTCAGGGGTAGGGACGTAGGATTTGTTTAATCTGTTTTCGTTGAGAAAATATGGGTGCGTGAAGTAAAAAATATACGCATTATCACCCGATACCACGACATCGGCATGGTTTGCCATGACACCGTCGCCCGTGCGTTTTCCGCCGTCAAAAAGGATAACGCCCTGCCTTTTCCAGTGCGTGAAATCCTCGGTTTCGTACACGCCAAGACCATGCCATTCGTCGGTAATCATCCATTTTTTTCCGCCAAATTCAAACACGTTTGGACCTTCATGGCTGTTAAAGTTAATCTCCTCTCCGACAACCTCCCAGTTGTACAAGTCGTCGCTTATTGCGCTGTATGTGTGTGAGTCGTGGCGTTCGTCCTTGTACCACATCTTGTACTGACCGTTTCCAATAGGGTGTACGCAGGCATCGATTACGCGGTCAGAGGAAAGCTCCAGAACGCTCTCAAAATGCCAGTTCCACAAATCGTCGGCTGTGTAATGCACAATATGTCTCGACCAGTTCCAGTCGGTTGGAACGCCTGTTATGTACGATACATACATGTGGTATTCGCCCTCAGCGAATATGATTTCAGGTGCCCAGAACGTGTTATGCCCCGGCTCAAAATCAAGCTCCGGAAGTGTTCCGCGGTAGAGCCATCTGCTGCCGTCGTCGGATGAAGCCACGCCGATGGCGGTTCCATGAATGTGTGATACACCTATGGCGTTCACACTGCTTCTTCTCTGGGTGTAAAGCATCCACCACTTATTTTCTTTATTGTTCCAGATAACCACAGGGTCTGTCGGCGCATCGTAAATCGGGTCACGAAAGAGCGGCGCGCTTATATGATTTTGGGATAATTTTTCGTTCATAAGATGTTCTCCTTTTTGTAATTATCAAGCACAATTATACGATTTTATTGTGGGAAATACAATGAGAAAAACTGTTTTGTGACGGCGAAATATAGGTGCTGTTTTTGGTTAAAACAGTCAAAAAATATTTTATGATAAACGATTGACATATGCTCAATATTATATTATATTTTATATAGGGTACTGTAAATGAGCACTTATGGAAAACGTAACAAAAGCAGCGAAGCGGATTGCGAATATCCGCTTGACATTTGCTCATTTATATTATAGCAATTCTAAAAATTAATGTATCTTTTAATATAAAGTAATATCTTACGATATAGAGGTTGCTATATGCAACAATTTATGGAATTGCAATAATATTAATTTAGAGAAGGCATATTATAATATTTTTATTGGGAAAGGGTGTGTGACGTATGGCACACATAAGGGTGAATTTTATGAAAAAATATGATGTAACGGCACTTGGTGAATTGTTGATTGATTTTACCGAGAACGGATTGAGCGGGCAGGGAAATCCGCTGCTTGAGGCTAATCCGGGCGGCGCACCGTGCAATGTTTTGTCCATGCTCAACCGACTTGGACACAGCACAAGCTTCATTGGAAAAGTTGGTAAAGACCATTTTGGGGATATCCTTGAGGCAGCGGCAAAAGAGGTTGGAATTGACACAGTCGGTCTTTGCAGGGATGAGAATGTGCACACAACGCTTGCATTTGTACATAAGCTTGACAACGGGGACAGGGATTTTTCCTTTTACAGAAATCCGGGTGCGGATATGATGCTTTCTGTGGAGGATGTCAATGCAGAGCTTATAGAGAATTGCCGCATTTTTCATTTTGGAACGCTTTCAATGACGGACAAAGTATGCCGTGAAGCCACAAGGTACGCTATAAAAGTTGCGGAGGATGCGGGAGTTCTGCGCTCATTTGACCCTAATCTGCGCGAGCCTTTGTGGAAAACTCTTGATGAGGCTAAAGAGCAGGTGGCCTATGGCATGGAGCACTGCGATATTCTCAAAATTTCCGACAATGAAATTCAGTGGTTTACAGGTGAGGACGATTTTGACAAGGGAATAAATATTATAAGTGAGAAATACAATATACCGCTTATTCTTTTATCCATGGGAAAAGACGGAAGCAGAGCGTACTGCGGCGGAAAATGTGTCGAGGTGGCTGGCTTTGAGAGGGATGACACCATAGAGACAACCGGAGCGGGGGACACTTTCTGCGCCTGTGTGCTTCACTATGTCCTTGAGCATGGCTTGAAGGATTTTTCTGAGGAGGAGTTGAAGGACATGCTCACATTTTCCAATATGGCAGCGTCGATTGTGACGACCAGAAAGGGCGCACTCCGCGTTATGCCAACTTTTGATGAGATAAATGCCGCATTAAACGCATAATTTTGTGAAAAATAATTATTGCTATTGGATGGGTGGACAACTAAAATATATCAGTGAGTGTCAAAAATAAGATTGACGTTTAAATATTTTAAAGACAAGAGGAAGAAAAAGTGGCAACCATTAAAGATGTTGCGAGAGAGGCCGGACTTACAGTCACAACGGTCTCCCGCGTTTTGAACAATAGAGGATATATAAGTGATGATGCAAGAAAAAAAGTGAGTGACGCTATGGAAAAGCTTAACTATCAGCCAAACGAGGTGGCGCGCTCACTGCACAAAAAGACCACAAAAACAATAGGTCTCATTGTGCCGCAGATTCGTCATCCATATTTTTGCGAGATGATAAGCAATATAGAAAATGAAGCTTTCAAAATCGGATATCGTATTCTCCTGTGCAA
This sequence comes from Eubacteriales bacterium, assembly GCA_050874385.1. Taxonomy (GTDB): domain Bacteria; phylum Bacillota; class Clostridia; order Lachnospirales; family Lachnospiraceae; genus CAG-882. The sequence continues at coordinate 35,173 of JBNMKO010000014.1, read as the reverse complement.
TACAAAGGGCAAGGCGAAAAAAGAGAAGGAATACCTTGATATATGCACGAGCAACAGGGTAGCAGGTATTATTCTTTTTAGCGGAACTATATCCGTCGAGCCGTTTATCCAGATGGATGTGCCCGTGATAACGATGGAGAGAAAGTTGGACAATGGTACGGCATCTGTGGAATGTGACAACAAGACGGGCGGTGAACTTGCAGCCAATAAGCTGATTGCAGCAGGTTGTAAACATTTGCTTGTCATAGGAAGCACAACCAACAATGTGGAGCTTCCGGCGGACAACCGCATACTTGGATTTACACAGGTGTGTGAGGACAAGGGTATTTCTTATTATGAGATTGACCCTAAGCTGTGGGAATATGAAAATTTGGACTACATGGAACTGTTAGAAAATGCACTCAGGGAGCACCCGGAGACGGACGGTGTTTTTGCAAGCAGCGATGTAATAGGCGCGCAGATGCTTCAGGTGTGTAGCAAGATGGGAATTTCAGTGCCAGAGCAGATGAAGATAGTCGGGTTTGACGATTCGTTTGTGGCAAGGCTCACAACACCGCAGCTTACTACAATACACCAGCCTGTAAAGGAGATGGCTGTATGTGCGGTGAGACTTTTAAAGGATGCGGCTGACAAGAAGATTGTCGCACAACAGACAATACTTCCGGTGCAGCTTATCGAGAGAGGGACAGTGTGACCACTATTAGTTTTGGCATGTAAAATGGACGCAATGATATGAAAAGTATCGTTGCGTCCTTTTTTATGCGGCTAACAAGCCAAAATTCACAGCATTTAAACAGATGCAATGTGAAGTTGTTCTTAATTTGGCATCAAAGACCGTGGCTTGATGTACAGTGAGTATGTTATATATGTCATGCATGATAATGGGTTGACATACGGTTTGAGCACCGAAAATACCTGAAATACCTCAATAATATATAATTTAATAGGTAAAAATACCCTATAAAATAAAAAAATGCACAAAAAAACTGTGCAAAATTTAGCTATAAACACGAAATGTATGTCAATCGCTTGACATATTGACATATAGTGTGTATTATCAAGATATAAACGATGTACGAAATCACGGAACGTAAAATTTATATCTTATTGGAGGGCAAAAAATATGAAGAAAAGATTTTTGACAGCGGCACTTATAACAGCAATGACAGCTTCCCTGTGTGGATGTTCGAGCAACACGTCGGGTGGCAGTTCAAAGGATGGCGTTTCAATCACAATCTTTAATTCCAAGATGGAAGTTCAGGAGCAGTTCGAGGAGATGGCTAAGGAGTACAGTAAGACAACAGGTGTCAATGTGGAAGTTTATTACAACAGTGATACTGTAGCTTCCCATATTGCAACCAAGTATGCGGCTAACGACCCATATACACTTGCGATGGTCGATGCGAAGGATATTTACACATTGGCTGGCGAGTATGCGACAGACCTCTCGGGTGAGAGCTGGGTTGACAAGACAGATTATGAGATTTCCATTGACGGCAAGGTTGTAGGATTTCCACTCTGTATTGAAGCAAGAGGTCTTATGTACAATGCCGACGCTATCGAGGCTATAACAGGCGAGAAGTTTAACCCTGAGGATTATGAGACACTTGATGAGTTTAAGGCATTGTGTGAGCAGTTAAAGGCAGGCGGCATGGATGCAGTTACAGGTATTATGAAGGAGGACTGGTCACTTGCAGCCCACTATCTTGCAGAGATTTATGAGCAGCAGCCTGACCCTAATGCTTATGTTTATGGACTTGCAGATGGAAGCATGAAGCTTTCCGACAATGAGAAGTTTAATTCCATGATGGATACATTTGATGTGCTTATGGAGTACAACTATGCAGCAGGTTCACCGGTTGCGGCAGAGCGAGAGGTATCAGAGCAGAAGCTTGCAGAGGGACAGATTGCATTTATGTTCGGCGGTAACTGGGATTGGTCGATGATTAACGCTTATGACCATTCTGATAACATGGGAATGATGCCGCTTCCTCAGAATACAGATGATGGCTCTAACACAAAGCTTGTCGGCGGCGGCTCTAAATATTTTTACATAGACTCCTCAAGCAATACAAGCGATGAGCAGCGTCAGGCAGCTAAGGATTTCTTAAACTGGCTTGTAAATGACAAGGAAGGAAATGCTTTCCTCACCGAGAAGTGCGCACTTGTTCCGGCATATTCTAACATAGACAGCTCGGCACTTGACCCGCTTTCACAGTCCGTCAAGAAGTATGCAGACGCAGGAGCATTGATTGACAATTACAATTATCTTCCTGATGACCATATCACAGTGGCAGGCGGTATCATGCAGAAGTACCTTGCAGGCGAGGAAGACAGGGCAGCATTTGCGGCAGATTTGGAGAAGTATTGGTCAGGAGCAACAGTTGTGGCTCACTAAGGAGCATACGGTTGTCAAAAGGGAGAAGGTAGACTATGAGAACAAAATCGACATCTTATAAAATTAAAGAATTTTTAATGTTTGCCGGTGTCACCACATTTGTATTCGGTGCGGTGGTTATAATCCCGTTTCTTTACGGCTTATACCTCACTTTTACAAGCTGGGATGGAATTTCAAAGAATAAGCCTTTTGTGGGATTTTCAAACTATATAGCAGCTTTTCAGGACACGGCGTATTGGCAGTCCCTTGGAAGAACATTGATTTATTCAGCTATTGCGGTGGTTTTGGTAAACGTGGTTGCCTTCCTCTTAGCATATATGCTGACTAGCGGAGTTAAAGGGCAGAATTTTTTCAGGGCAGGTTTCTTCATTCCTAACCTGATTGGCGGTATCGTACTTGGTTATGTGTGGAAGTTCGTTTTCAACCGCGCATTTGTAAAGATTGGTGAGACACTTTCAATAGGGGCGCTGGCTAACTCATGGTTAGCCACCCCGAATGGCGCACTTATGTGTATGATTATTGTATCTGTATGGCAGTATGCAGGTTACATGATGTTAATTTACATAGCAGGATTTATGAGTGTTTCTGAGGATGTAATTGAGGCGGCATCGATAGATGGCTGCAACAGCTTCCAGAGCATGATACATATGTCAGTTCCGCTTATGAGGTCATCTTTTGTACAGTGTCTGTTCCTCACAATCACAAGATGCTTTATGGTATACGATGTGAACCTGTCACTCACAAACGGCGAGCCTTTTAACAGCTCGGTAATGGCAGCTATGCACGTTTACAATCAGGCATTCAAATATAAGAACTATGGAACAGGTCAGGCTGAGGCACTTATACTTTTCATAATATGTGCGATAGTCGGAGGGCTTCAGGTCTATATCGGTAAGAAAGGAGAGGTTCAGGCATGACGGACGAGAATAGAAAAGCATCGGTTAAAAAGAAAATTTTACATGTTTTAAAGCTTGTTGTATTAGTACTTGTGTTATGTATTTTCCTTTTTCCTTTTTTCATAGTACTTGTAAATGTGTTTAAGACAAAGGCTGACATTACATCAAATCCATTGGCTATTGTGGGCGCGCATGGATTTACATTCAAGAATTTCCCTGAGGCGATAAAGAAGATGAACTTTTTCAGGGCATTCGGAAATTCAGTTCTTATCACAGGAACATCGACAATTTTTACAATACTTTTGGCTACGATGACATCATACGTCATGGTTCGCAGAAAGTGGAAAGTAACAAACGCACTTTTTGCTCTTATGATTGCGTCCATGGTAATTCCTTTTCAGGTACTTATGATACCGCTTGTGTCTTTGTACGGTGGTGTGCTTGGACTTTTAAACCACAGAGGGACACTTATATTTATGCATGTGGGATTTTCACTTTCCATGGCGACATTCATGTTTCACGGAGCGATACATACAACAATTCCTCTTGCACTTGAGGAGGCAGCTACGATAGATGGCTGCACAAGCTGGCAGACATTCTGGAAAATAGTATTTCCGATGTTAAAGCCGACAGTTGCAACGGTTGCAATCATTGACGCGATGGCGTTCTGGAATGATTACCTTCTCCCAAGCCTTGTACTTGGAAGAAAGTCACTCTACACACTTCCTATCGCAACACAGGTATTTTACGGAACATTTTCAACAGATATCGGTCTGATTATGGCGGCGCTTTTGCTTGCAATGCTTCCAATACTTATTATGTATCTGTTCTTACAGAAGTATATCGTGGAAGGTGTGACTGCCGGAGCGGTTAAGTAGGGCAGGTGACATTTAATATCGTAACAGGTAATCAGCTAATCAATGGGTGAATAATAAGGAGAAATGATATGAAGTCACAGATAAAAGCAGAGTTTTCCAAGCGTTTAGATGAACGAAATGATGAATTGAAATGGTTATATATGGAACTTTATAATAATCGTCAGGACAGCTTTGATGATTTGAACAGTATCTTGACGGATTATTATAGCCAGAGAAGTGAGGCATTAAAAAAATTGGACAGGCAGAGGGAGGCAAATCCTGACTGGTATCTTAAAAATAATATCATCGGAATGATGATGTATGCAGATAATTTTGCGGGCAATCTTCAGGGTGTGAGAAAGCATCTCGATTATCTTGAGGAGAGCAAAGTAAATTATCTTCATCTTATGCCTCTTCTTGAGACCACCGAGGGAAAGAGCGACGGCGGATATGCAGTATCGGATTACCGCAAGGTGCAGCCTAAACTTGGCACGATGAAGGATTTGGCGCAGCTTACAGCCGACTGCCACAAGCGTGGAATTTGTGTATGCCTTGACTATGTGATGAACCATACATCCGAAGACCACGAATGGGCTAGGAGGGCGAGAGCCGGCGAAAAGGAATATCAGGACAGATATTTCTTCTACGACAATTATGATATGCCTGCCGAGTTTGAAAAGACGGTTCCGGAGGTTTTTCCTAAGACCGCGCCGGGAAATTTTACTTATCTTCCTGAGCTCTCAAATTTTGTTATGACCTCATTTTATCCGTACCAGTGGGATTTGAATTACTGGAACCCGGTTGTGTTTAACGAGATGGTTGCCAATCTGTTATTTTTGGCAAATCAGGGAATTGACGTTATAAGGATAGATGCTGTACCATATATATGGAAACAGCTTGGAACCAACTGCCGCAATCTTCCGCAGGTACATACAATAGTCAGAATGATAAGACTTATAACTGAGATTGTGTGTCCGGGTGTTCTGCTTCTCGGTGAGGTTGTGATGGAGCCAAAGGAGCTTGCACCGTATTTTGGAACGCCTGATAAGCCGGAGTGCCATATGCTGTATAACGCGACAACAATGTGTACCTTGTGGCATACGGTTGCGACAAAGGATGTGTCTCTTCTAAGATACCAGACAGACCAGGTTGTGAGACTGCCTAGGACATACGGATTTATAAATTATATCCGATGCCATGACGATATAGGCTGGGGACTTGATTTCAATTTCCTCAAAAACTTTGGCATTGAGGAGGTATCACACAAGAAGTTTTTAAATGATTTCTATCTTGGAAATCTTCCTTACAGTACAAGCACAGGCGAGCTCTACAACGCTGACCCTGTGACGGGTGATGCAAGATTCTGTGCCACAACAGCGTCCATGTGCGGCATAGAAAGAGGCGGTTTTGAGGGTAATGCGGCTAAGGTTTCGATGGGAATACAGCTTGATTTGATGCTGCATTCGTTCCTGCTTTTCCAGTCGGGTATTCCTGTAATCTACAGCGGTGACGAAATCGGTGCTGTAAATGACTGGAGTTACCGCGATGACCCGGTTAAGGCTGAGGACTCAAGATATATCCACAGGGGCAGATTTAACTGGAATTTGGCGGAGAAGATATCTGAGCCGGGTACGGTTCAAAACAGCATACACGATGGACTTGATATCCTTGAAAATGCGCGTCTGTCCGACAGCATTTTCTCAAGCGATGCCAAGGTGTACACCATAGAGACGCACAACAATTCGGTGCTTGGAATGATTCGCATTAACGACAATGAAAAAGTTATCGGACTGTTTAATTTCTCGGAGTACTGTCAGGATGTGTGGGTTGTGGAATTTGAGGAAGGTTATAAGGATTTCTTCAAGAAATCGAGGGTAAAAAAGCCGTCTAAGCTCACCCTGAAGCCATACGAATATGTGTGGGCTGTTAACAAATAGTGGTAATTATTAAAGGTAATTGTGAAACTAAAATTTATAACTGAACAGTTGAGGAATTTTATTATATTGTAATATAGTAAAATTCCGAAACGTCCGGTATCAATATACTAAGTTTTGCAGTTACCTGATTTTTATATTTATTTATATAATTTGGAGGACAATTCAATGGATAACATATTACATCTCAAAGCACCGGGAGACTGGATTAACGACCCTAATGGTTTTATATATTTTAAGGGAAAATATCATCTTTTTTATCAGTATTTTCCTTGTGCTCCGATGTGGGGGACAATGCACTGGGGACATGCCGTGAGCGAGGATTTGGTTCACTGGACACATCTTGGGGTTGCCCTTTACCCTACAAAAGCGTATGACAGAAATGGTATTTTTTCGGGAAGTGCGATTGAAAACAATGGCAGGATGCAGATTTTTTACACGGCGGTGAGATATTTGCAGGAGGAGCCGGAAAATATCCACGGCGCTGTGGACGGGCGATGCGAGCAGAGTCAGGCAACGATATGCTCGGAGGATGGATTTTCGTTTGACAACAGAGATGGAAAAAGTCAGATTATACCTCCGATTACGGATGAAAATATCGGTGATGCGTGGGATTGCCGTGACCCAAAAGTGTGGAAGGAAAACGGACGTTTTTATATGTGCCTTGGCAGCACTTACAGGAAAACGGAGGGAGTTCTTCTTTTGTACAGCAGTGAGGACGGAATAAACTGGAATTATCTTAACAGGCTTCAGGATAAGAGATTGGGGTGTATTCTTGAGTGTCCGGATGTGTTTAGCGTTGATGGAAAGTATATCCTTGTGTGCTCACCGATAGGAATAATGGAGGGAAGCGAGTATCCGGCAAATGAGAGTATAATACAGAATATTTCCTTTAATCCTGAAAACGGCGCTGTTGAGCTTTTGGGAGATTACAAGTTCCTCGATTACGGAATGGATTTATATGCGCCACAGAGCAATCTTGACAGCGAAGGGCGCAGAACAGTTATCGCGTGGGTTCGTATGCCGATACCGCAAAAGGCGGAGGACAACGAGGCATCAGGCGGAAGACCATGGAATGGAATGATGGCACTTCCAAGAGTTGTGAGTGTGAGGGATGGGCATGTGTACACCTCGGTACATCCTAATGTGAGGGCTTATTTTGACACAAATTCACAGAAAATTACCCTGAAAAATAATATAAATGGAACTTCAAAAGAGGTTACACAGTGGATTAGGGACGGAAGAAGACGCATTGTAGTGTCACTCGCTGAGGGTGAGCACTTTGATGTGTCGGGTTTTGACATAACGGTCAAGGATGGCTGTGTTTGCACAGACCGTTCAAAGCTTGTGCCTGCCGGTGTTGAGCTTCATACTAAATGTGCAACGCCTTATGTTGGGGATAAGTGTGAGCTTGAGATATATGAGGAGCGCAACCTTGTGGAAGTTTTTGTAAACGATGGGCAGTATGTTGTAAGCAATGTATTGTATCGTGCGGATTAATTTTGGCAGAAATATTTTTTGCGGAAATGGAGAAATAAATGGCTGTTAAAATAGAACAAAATGTATTTACCCTGCTCACCAACAACTCAATGTACCAGATTAAGGTTGATGAGTACGGGGTTTTAAATCATCTATGGTATGGAGCGATTACAAACCAGTGCATGGACTATCTCACAGAATATCCCGATGTGGGTTTTTCGGGAAATATTTATGATGCCGACAACAGAAGAAGTTATTCACTCAACACTCTTTTGTTGGAGTACTCAACCAAGGGCGTGGGAGATTTCAGGGTTCCGGCTGTCAGTGTGTGTCATCACGATGGAAGCTGCGCACTCGATTTGAGATACCAGTTTTATGAGCTGCATGACGGAAAATATGATATTCCGGGACTTCCAAGTGTGTATGACACTTCCGAAAATTACAAGAGCGATAAAGTTGATGAAAATTTCTGTGAAAATAAAACAGAAAATGCCGATGGGACGGGCGATGTCAAGACACTTATTATCACGCTAAAGGACACCGCCACGGATGTCTATGTAAAGCTTTTATATGGCGTGTTTGAAGAGCAGGATGTGATAACAAGAACGGTGATTGTGGAGAACAGGGGAAAGCAGGCAGTCCAGCTTGAAAGGGTTGACAGTTTGTGCCTTGATATGCCGGCATCCGACTGGGAGTGGGTTCATTTTCACGGGCGGCATACGATGGAGCGGCAGGTGGAGAGAGTACCTCTTATTCATGGTATTCAGGAAAGCTCAAGCAGCAGGGGAACTTCAAGCCACCAGCAGAACCCTACAGTGCTCCTTTGTGAAAAAAATTGTACTGAGGATGCGGGTTTCTGTCTTGGTGCGGCGCTTATGTACAGCGGCGGTTTCAAGACGCAGATTGAGCTTGACCAGTTAGAGCAGGTAAGGTTTGTCATGGGAATTGACCCGGATAATTTTTCATGGAAATTGGAGGAGGGCGAGAGCTTTTTTGCGCCGGAAGTTATACTGTCATGTTCGGACAAAGGATTTTCACAGTTATCCCACAATTTCCACAAAATTATAAGAAACAATGTCTGCCGTGGAAAATATAAGCTGTCAAAGCGTCCTGTGTTAATCAACAACTGGGAGGCTACATATTTTGATTTCGATGAGAGCAAAATAGAAAATATTGCAAGGCAGGCTTCAAAGCTTGGAATAGATATGATGGTTTTGGATGACGGCTGGTTTGGAAAGCGCGATTCTGACAATTCAGGTCTTGGAGACTGGTTTGTAAATGAAAATAAGTTAAAGGGCGGTCTTGCTCCGCTTGTGCAGAAAATTAAGCAGATGGGAATGAAGTTTGGTATCTGGTTTGAACCTGAGATGGTGTCGGAGGACAGCAAACTATATCGCGCTCATCCCGAATGGGCAATCCGTATTCCGGGAAGAAATCCTATGAGAAGCAGATACCAGCTTGTGCTTGATATGTCAAATCCCGATGTTATAACGTATTTGTATGAGGCGATAAGCAAAATTTTGAGGGAAAATGATATTGATTATGTAAAATGGGATATGAACAGAAGTATTTCCGACTGGTATACAAGTACACTTCCGGCACATAGACAGAAGGAGATGCCGCACAGGTATGTGCTTGGTCTGTACAGTCTGTTGGAGCGTCTTACGAGTGAATTTCCTGATGTGCTTTTTGAGGGGTGCAGTGGTGGCGGCGGAAGATTTGATGCCGGAATGTTGTATTACTGCCCGCAGATTTGGTGCAGCGATGACACGGATGCGTATGAGAGATGTTTTATACAGTATGGCACAAGCCTCTTTTATCCTATATCTACAGTTGGCTCACATGTGTCCGCTGTGCCTAACCACCAGACAGGGCGCGAGACATCCCTCAAAACAAGGGGCGTTGTGGCGATGGCCGGAAGCTTTGGGTATGAGCTTGACCTGAACACGTTGACCGAGCAGGAGAAGGCAGAGGTGGCTGTGCAGGTTGAGAGCTATAAGAAATATCAGGAGCTTATACACAATGGATATTATTATCGCCTTACAAACCCTTATGAAAATAAGATGAGTGCGTGGTCGTTTGTGTCGGAAGATAAAAATACGGTTCTTGTCCACGGAGTTGTATTTAACGCTTCACCTAACACAATGAGGCTTAGATTAAAGCTTAGAGGTATCGATGAAAATGCTGTGTATGTTGACACGCTGACAGGTCAAACTTATACCGGCAGTGCGCTTATTCACGCCGGAATATTGCTGCCTGAGATTAAAGGGGACAATGAGGCGTTTGAGTTTGTGATAAGTAGGCAGCAGTAGTAAAAATATGCCGGATAATCTGTTGTGCAAACACAATTCGTGTTAATATTAAATGGGCTAAAAGTAAAAAAGGAGTACACAAAAATTGACCTTACAGCAGTTAAAATACATAGTTATGGTGGCGGAGTGCCATAACATAACCGAGGCGGCGGAGAGGCTTTTTATCGCACAGCCAAGTCTCACAACCGCAATTCAAAGCGTTGAGAAGGAAATGGGAATAACAGCGTTTGTCAGGACGAACAAAGGAGTGGAGCTCACCAGAGACGGTGAAGCTCTGCTTTCTTATGCAAGGCAGATATTGGAGCAGATGGATGTCATGACGGAGCATTTCAAGGGAGAACGTCATCTTAAACCGCATTTTTCGGTGTCATGCCAGCACTATTCGTTTGCGGTAAATGCCTTTGTGGATGTGATTAGGGAGTACGACGCGGACGCATACAGTTTTACGTTGCGGGAAACGCAGACCTACGAAATTATTGACGACGTGTCGGTTGGTAGAAGTGAGATAGGAATATTATACCTTGGTGAGCAGAATGAGGCGGTGCTTGGCAAATTGATTGCAAAGAGTGATTTGAAGTTTGAGGAGCTGTTTGAGGCGAAACCGCATGTGTTTATATCAAACCGTCACCCGCTCGCGGACAGGAAAAAATTGACCGTACATGATTTACTTCCGTATCCTTATCTGGTGTTCGAGCAGGGGCAGCACAATTCATTTTATTTTTCTGAGGAATTTTTAAGTATGCTCGAGCTGCCAAAGAACATTATGGTACGCGACAGGGCGACACTTTTTAATCTGCTCATTGGGCTTAACGGTTTTACGGTGTGCTCGGGTGTGCTTGACGCGGAGTTAAACGGAGAGAATATTATCGCGAAGCCGCTCGACTCAGGCTGCACGATGCGGATTGGGGTTGTGACGCGAAAGGATGCGGCACTAAGCAGATACGGGGTGTCTTATATGGAGGCGCTAAGGAGGTATATTTAAAATTACCGTAATGGGTGAAGGAGTAAAATATGTATATTATTTAGTGAAGTGTGTAACAGGTTATATTTGTGTGTATCTATGGTTTATTATTGACGTTTTGAAATAGTTTTAAACTATGGCGAGCTGATGTTATGATATATTTTACTATTAAGTGAGTGACTGGTATATTGATATCCATAGCGGGGCGGTGTTGGAAATGACACCGTGGGCTTGGAATATCAATGCTAACATATTTGGCATGGGAGTTTGTGAAATTCTATTTTATTACTGTACAGCTGTGCAATATAAAAATTAAGTTTTTCAATTACCTGACAATATGTATGCAATATATCAGGAGGAAAACATTATGAGCAGAAATATACCGTTTAGATATGATTTTGTGGGGAGCTTTTTGCGCCCGGAGAAATTGAAGGAGGCAAGAGCGGTTTTGGCAGAGGAGAGATTGATGCGGCGCAGCTTAAAAGCGTTGAGGATAAGTGCATTACTGAGCTTGTGGCAAAGCAGAAGGAAGCAGGATATCATGTGATAACTGACGGAGAGTTCAGGCGCGCTACATGGCATCTCGACTTTATGTGGGCGTTTGACGGTGTAGGTCATTCAAAGACTGAGACTGGACTTCCTTTTCACGGGGAGCAGGCGATGATTGACGACACCTACCTGACAGGAAAGGTCGGCGTGAGCGGGGTTCACCCTTTTGTGGAGCATTTTAAGTTTGTGAAGCAGTTCGAGGATGAAAATACCGTGGCAAAGCAGACCATACCGGCTCCGGCGCAGTTCCTTGAGCAGATGATTCTGCCTTTTGCGGCTGAGAACACAGCTAAATATTATTCTGACAATGAGGAGCTTGTAAAGGATATAGCGGCAGGCTACAAGAAGGTGATTGCGGATTTGTATGCGGCGGGATGCAGAAATCTCCAGCTTGACGACTGTTCATGGGGAATGTTGGTTGACCCGATGGCAAAGGTGCTCTTTGACACGGATGATGCGGGACTTTTGAAGGTGCAGGAGCTTTTTGTGAGAATAAACAATCTCGCGATAGAGGATGTCCCGAAGGATATGACGGTTGCCACACATGTATGCCGCGGAAATTTCCACTCAACATACGCGAGCAGCGGTGCATACAATGATGTCGCGAAGGTGCTTTTCGAGCAGGAGAATGTCGACGCTTATTACCTTGAGTTCGACGATGAGAGAAGCGGAGGTTTTGAGCCGCTTGCACATGTAAATGGCGACAAGAAGGTTGTGCTTGGTCTTATCACGACAAAGAAGCCGCAGCTTGAGGACAAGCAGGCTGTGATAGCAAGAATACATGAGGCGGCAAAATATATACCGCTTGACAGACTGTGCCTCAGCCCTCAGTGCGGATTTGCGTCATGCGAGATTGGCAATAAGCTCACAAAAGAGCAGCAGTGGGCAAAGCTTGCACTTGTGAAGGAGATTGCACAGGAAGTTTGGAAATAAAATAATAAATAGTGGTTTTTGTTAATTATGCGTGGTATTTTTAAAATTTGTTAAACTATACCATTTCTCTGAAATTTTTTTCGATATTCTCTTGGCGAGAGATTTACGGTATTTTTAAAAATATGTGAAAAGCTGTGGGTGTCGCTGTAACCGAGCTGTTCACTTATGGCAGCTATTGGCGTGTCAGTATATTCTAAAATATGCTTGGCACGCTTTATCATTTCTGATTTAAGATGTTTTTTCAGGGACTCGCCGGTCTCAAGTGTGAAGCAGTGCGTGAGATATTTTTCATTGTACTTAAAGTGAGCGGCTATGGCTGACACCTTGAGCTCCTCGCATGGAGCGAACTGTATGTAGGATAAAATTCGGCGGCACAGCTCGGCGGTATTTCCCACGAAGATATTTTTGTCGCCCTTTTGAATTTCAAGCAGAATAATCGCCATTATATGGTTGGAAATTTCTTTGGTCAGATTTTCGTCCGACAAAAGGGCATAATATTTTTCTATGATATCAATATTCTTGTAACTTCCAAAGTATGGAAAATCCCCGATGTATGTGTCAGCGGCAAACCAGTGGAAATAATAAAATGTGCATTCGCATGGCTTCCATCCGTGCTGGTTTTTGCATGGAGGGGTTATGACATACTCACCTGTTTTCACGGTGTAATCGTTGTCGTCGTCGGAAATGTAGAGTGTGCCGTTTGTGACATAGAACAGCTCATAACTTGTGATGCTGCGGCTCATGTGTACCCAATCGCTGTCGGGAGCTGTAAATGTTCCGTGCATTGTAAATTCAATTTTGGTGTCGAGGTCAAAGTTCATGGCAGTCTCCCGTTCTGTTGATGTGCTTTTTGTGCTAGTATTCATGCTGCCATTCGGCAGAACAAATAGAAATGTGAAATTTGTAGTATGTTAGTAGGCGAATTTTGCTGATTTAGAAATTTTAAGTTTCATACGGTTATAAAGAGTATAAGGTAAAAACATCAGAAATTCAATAAGCATGGTATATGGATTTTTTTGTGGGAAAACGGAAGAATTAGTGTTATAATTATTCTTGAAAAATGTCTTTTGTATAGTGGTTTATTTTGTGGAACGGAGAATATTCTAAATGATAAAATATCCTGATTATAAAAATTGTATAGCCGGTATTCCCAACTCCATATTAAAAAATATGGGGCTTGAGCAGGGGCGAGGCACGTTAAGTCTGCTTGATAAATATCTTGACGGAAAAGATTATGAAAATATAGTGGTCATTCTTCTCGATGGAATGGGCAAAAATATAATGGATGGAAATTTGGCGCGGAAAGGCTTTTTTCAGACACATCTTGCAGGGACGTTTAGCTCCACATTTCCGCCCACGACGGTAGCTGCTACGACCTCAATACTTAGCGGAATGGAGCCGTGTGAGCACGGGTGGCTTGGCTGGGACTGCTATTATCCGCAGATTGACAAAAATGTGACAGTGTTCTTAAACAAGGAGACGGGCACGGACGAGCAGGCGGAAAATTATAATGTGGCATCGCGTTATTGCGGCTATGAGAGCGCTGTCGACAGGCTGGTCAAAAGCGGCAGACAGGGCTATATGGCGACACCGTTTGCAGAGCCGTTTCCCGCTTCTTTTGAGAAGATATGTGACAGGATAGAAAAGCTTTGCGGACAGCCGGGGAAAAAATACATATACAGCTATTGGAGTGAGCCTGACCACACTATGCACGGGAAGGGCTGCTTTTGCGGTGAGACTAAGGAGCTTTTGAGGAAGCTTGAAAAACAGGTCAAGGAGCTGTGTAAAAAACTTGGAGAGCCAAAGATACTTGAAAAAGAAGAGCTTTCAAATAAAGAATTTTCAAATAAAGAGCTTTCGGATAAAGTGTTTCAAATTGAAGATAAAGATGTTGCAGTTAATTGTGAAAAAGAAAAATGTGAATTAGAAGTCAATAAGGCGGCAGACAAAAAGAGAACTCTCGTGATAGTGACAGCCGACCATGGACATATGGACACCAAGGGAGTGGCGCTCACGGATTATCCCGGGATATGCGAGTGCTTGTCAAGACTTCCATCCATTGAGCCGAGAGCCCTCAATTTCTTCATAAAACCGGGAATGGAGGAGCAGTTTGTAAATGAATTTAAAAGGAAATTTTCTGAAAAATATATGCTTTTGACAAAGGCGGAGGTCTTGGAGAAAAAGCTTTTCGGTGAGGGAGCAGAACATCCGGCTTTTCGTGATATGCTTGGCGATTATTTGGCAGTTGCGATTGGGGATTTGTGCATATATAATACAAGAAAAGAAGCGGATTTTTTCATCGGCGCACATGCGGGGCTTACCGAGGAGGAGATGACGATACCGCTTATACTAATTGAGTGTTAGCTTATAATATAATTAATTATGTGCATTATATGGTGGCAGTCAATTTAGCAGAGCAATTCATAATTGATTTATTAAAATTAAGAGGATAAGGAATACAAATGGAAGAGTTACAGCAGTATATATCTATAATTTTGGAGACGGATTTCAACAAGATAATAATCAGCAATCCGGCAAACAAATCCGAGGAATACCAGAAGCTTGTGATTGAGCCAAAGAAAAATTTTTGCCAGATTTCCAAGTACACAAAAAAGCAGGTATTTCACGAGAATGTGAAGAAGGAACTTCTCGCTGACAGGTGCATGGAGCTGATTGGCGGTCACTACAGACAGGTAAATGGCATGACAGCCGATGCGGAGCACATCATACTAATTTCCAAGAATGGAAAGTGCAATTATAAGGTGAAGAGGCTTGCGACGGAGGCGATAAAGGCAACAGGAAGTGCTACAACAAAAGGAGCTGACGCAGCGGGAAAAGTGACCGGCGCGGCTGGGGTATTGGCTTTAGATAACGGTCACAACCGAAAGAAGAATTATATTTTGAGCGAGGGAATGAACATTGAACCGCTTGTGGACATGGGAGTGTTCACAAAGGACGGCAGGGTTGTCAACTCGATGTATGACAAGTACAAGCAGATTAACCGCTTTGTCGAGATACTTAATGATGAGATTTCAAACTTGAAAGTAAAGAAGCTCAACGTGATTGATTTTGGCTGTGGTAAGTCGTATCTGACCTTTGTTGTGTACTACTACCTCACAGAGGTTATGGGGCTTGAGGTCAATACGATAGGGCTTGATTTGAAAGCCGATGTGATAGAAAAATGCAATAAAGCGGCGCAAAAGTACAATTATGACAAGCTTCATTTTGAGCTGGGAGATATCAACGGATATAAGGCTCCTTTCGACGTGGACATGGTGATTACTCTTCACGCATGCGACACTGCCACCGACTATGCGCTCTACAATGCAGTGCAGTGGAAAGCAAAGATGATATTTTCGGTGCCGTGCTGTCAACATGAGCTCAACAAGCAGATGAAGCCGGCGACACTTCCAATTATGTCGCGCTACGGAATTATAAAGGAGCGTTTTGCGGCGCTTGCAACCGATGCGGTGAGGGCAAATCTGCTTGAGTACAGCGGCTACAGAACGCAGCTTCTCGAATTTATTGATTTCGACCACACGCCAAAAAATATTCTTATCAGGGCTGTGTACCGCCCTGTTGTGCCGAGGTCGGTGAAGGAAAATGCACTTAATGAGGTAAATGCTCTTATGAAAGAATTTTCATTTGAGCCGACGCTTTACAAGCTTCTAAAAATAGAAAAGTAGCTATTAAATTTATTTAAGGAGGATAAACACATGAACGAGGTAATGAAAAACATACTTACAAGGAGAAGCACTCGCAAGTTTACGGATGAGCAGATTTCAAAGGACATATTAAAGGACATTGTCGACGCGGCACTTCATGCGCCGAGCGGAATGGGAAAGCAGTCATGGACATTTACGGTTGTGACAAATAAAGATGTAATTTCACGTCTTTGTGAGGCTGTCGGGGCGGCACTTGGAAGAGAACACTATAACATGTATAAGCCTGTAGCGCTCATTATTCCGTCAAACCTTCGCGAGAACCCACTTGGAAGGGACGACAACGCGTGTGCGCTTGAGAATATTTTCCTCGCGGCACATTCCTACGGTGTCGGCTCGGTTTGGATTAATCAGGTTGGAGCTGTGTGCGATGACGAGAAGGTGAGAGCACTTCTTGATGGGATGGGTATTCCTTCCGACCATGTGGTTTACGGAATTGCCGCCCTTGGTTATGCCGCGCCGGACGCACCGTATAAGGAGAGAACTTATGCGGGTGAGGTAAGATATATTGACTAAGCTTGGCTTGGAGGTATATTTATGTGCAAGGCATATTGGATATGGTATCCGGGGGATTTTGAGATTTACCAGGCGCTTTTGCAGAATTTCAGCAGGGATGAGCGTGGAATGGGCTGGCCTGCGTTCTGGTATCAGGACGACTGCCACAAAAATGTCTGTTTCAGGCGAAGCTACGAGCTTGAAAGTGCCACGAAATTTACTGTATATTCCTATGCGAGCGGTTACGTTGCGCTAAATGGCAAAAAGCATCCGTTTGGAATGGAAATAAGCATGGAGCCGGGACGCGCGGACATAGATATCGCCGCCGGACTTGTGACGGGGCTGCCTGCGGTCTACATAGAGGGCGCGGACATTTATTCGGATAAAGATTGGTCGGTTACAGCCTATGACGGCAGCAGTGTTAAGGTTGGATATTCTAAGCTGTACACGGGGAGGGAGCAAAATCCTTCCGTGTGGGAATATGACAAAAAAGAATATTTCCCGTGTGAGGAGAGGGAGTTTGATGGCGGAGTGCTGTTCGATTTCAAGAGGGAATTGACCGCAGTGCCAAAACTGAGATTTTCAGGTGAATTTAAGACTGTAAAATTATGTTATGGCGAGTCGGTGGAGGAAGCGACTGACACAGATATGTGTTATCACAGTCAGACGATTTTTTCCGAGAGTGATAAGCTCGAGATGTATGCTTTCAGATACATATATATTCCCGATTGCAGACCTGGTGAGGTGAGCGTTAGTGCCATGTACCAATATGTAGACATTCCCGTGAGAGCATCGTTTGAGAGCGATGATGAACTCCTCAATAGAATATGGAATACGGCAAAGGAGACATTTCGCCTGTGCAGCGGCGTGTTCTTTATCGACGGGGTGAAGAGGGACAGATGGATATGGTCGGGCGATGCGTACCAGAGCTATATGGTCAACGAGTATCTGTTTTTTGACGAGGATATCAA
This sequence comes from Eubacteriales bacterium, assembly GCA_050874385.1. Taxonomy (GTDB): domain Bacteria; phylum Bacillota; class Clostridia; order Lachnospirales; family Lachnospiraceae; genus CAG-882. The sequence continues at coordinate 17,666 of JBNMKO010000014.1, read as the reverse complement.
TAAGCGGACAATTCTTGCGCTTCGCGGGAGCGACCCTGTGAGAGGGCAGATAAACACAATTCTCGACTATTCGATGTACTGGATTTTGAGCGTTTACGACCATTATGAGATGAGCGGCGACAGGGAATTTCTTGAGATGGTTTATCCTAAAGTGGTGTCCATGATGGAGTTTCTTGACGGGCAGCTTGACGAACATGGATTTATAGTCGGAAGAAAGGGTGACTGGATTTTCATTGACTGGAGCGATATGGACAAGGATGGTGCGATATCAGCGGAGCAGATGCTTCTTGCCGCCTGCTACCGCACGATGGGAAAGCTCGATGAGCTTATGGGAAAATCGGGCGGAGCGTATCAGGATAAGTTCACCGCGCTTATGCAGAATATAGAAAAATTCTACTGGTCGGAGGAGAAAAAGGCGTACATAGACAGCTTTTCATCGGGCAGACAGCATGTGACAAGACATGCCAATATTTTTGCGATACTCTATGGGCTTGTAGATGAAAAAAGGCAGCAGCTTTTATATGACAATGTGCTCAACAACGATGCCATCACGCAGATTACAACACCGTACTTTAAGTTTTATGAGCTTGAGGTGCTTTGCAGGATGGGAAAGAAAGCGAAGGTGCTCGAGGAGATTAAGGATTACTGGGGTGGAATATTGGCGCAGGACGCGGTTGCAATTTGGGAGGAATACAATCCCACCGTCACCGGGCGAGAGAGGTTCGCGATGTACGACGACCCTTATGGAAAAAGTCTGTGCCATGCTTGGGGAGCGAGCCCGATTTATCTTCTCGGAAAGTATTTTCTTGGAGTTCGTTCCACGGCGACGGCATATAGCGCATTTGCTGTTGAGCCTGATTTAAAACTTATTCCGTGTGTTGATGCGACTGTTCCGGTAAAGGACGGCTCAGTTCATATAAAATGGGACAAAAAAACTCTAAAAGTGACGGCGACGAGGAACGGCGGAACACTGGTGGTTGGAGATGAGAGATATAAGCTGACGGCGAATGAGACGGTTGCAGTTGGAATTAGTATGTAGTTGTGAATTTTAAATTTTATTTGCAAGAATTTGCAAGAATAGTCTAATGTTGGTTCAAGGTCTCTTGACAAAATGGTTAGTTTGTACTAACTTATATTTAGTAGATAATAATAGATAATTGCGAAACTAAGATTTAAGCGGAACAGCATCTAGCGTAATATACTAAGTTTAGCAATTATATATGATGTTAAATATGGAGGTGCAGTATGAGCTTAATCGTTCTTAGAATTATGTTGGTATTGGGAATTGTAGGTCATGCCATGAATATGTACTGTGACCGTATTCTCAGTGTGTTTCCTAATGGCACGCTAAAGCTTAATGACATCAAAGATATCGGTCAGGATGACAAGATGGCAAAGCTTCTTGAGGGAGTATCGGAAAAAGTTCCGATGCGCTCGGCGATATTGGGGGCGTTTGCTGTGATGATTGAGTTTTTTGGATATTTTTCCATCACGGCGTACATATATGAAAAGTCCAAGGTGTTCGGCTCGATTTTGTTCGTGTCCATGGTGGTACTTGTGACGATAGGCGTAGCCCATCATGTAAAATGCGCTCTTGTCGAGTATGTATTTATCAAGCTTGGCAGGGACGACAGGGCGAAGGCACTTATGCTTGACATGTTCAACAGCGCACCGATTACCAGAATATGTTTTGTTGGATACCTTGCATATATAGGAACACTCATTGCAGCCATAGTGTCAGGAGTTGCGGCGGTTCCGCTGTGGGCTGTGATATTTACGGTGCTGCCTATATTTATTGTGATGGCTCCGTTCAGAATAATTGGAACAATGCACATATCCGCAATGGTGTCTATGTTGGCGTGGATTTTTTTGGTATAAAATTAAAATGGTTCATACAAAAAAGCTTTCATATCAGCTGATATGGAAGCTTTTTTTCTGTGCTAATCTTTTTTGCGGGTATTCCGTGGGTTTTATATTTTCTCCGTGTATAATCATATAGAATGACAGATGAAGAATTTGAGGGGAGGATGTAAAGTGCACGATAAGGAGATAATCGCCATGTTGCGGCGAAGGGATGACAGGGGCATGGATGAACTGTTAAGGCATTATGCACCGCTTATTAAATATGTAATCGCCCCCATTCTTGAAAATCCGCAGGACAGGGAGGAGTGCCTTGGCGAGGTCGTGATGAAGGTGTGGGACAAGATTGAACAGTTTTGCGAGCAGAGAGGCAGCTTTAATGCGTGGGTGACATCAATCGCGAGAAACAGCGCGCTAAATCATGTGAGAAAAAATGCGGCGCACGGCTATGGCGAGGAACTGTCTGAGAGCATACCGTCCAAGGCGCTCACGCCAGAGGAGCAGATTTTGCAGAAGGAACGGCGAGAGGAGTTAAGGCTGGCATTGCAGCACCTGTCAGAGAAGGAGAGGTTATTATTTTACAGAAAATATTATTACCGTCAATCCACTGAGCAGATAGCGGCGGAGATGGGCTTGACGGTGAGGGCTGTTGAGGGAAAGCTGTACCGCATAAAAGGGAAACTTAGAAAATTGTTGGGAGGGGTGTAGAATGGGCAAATCACACTGGAATGACTTAGATGACGGAGAGTTCGAGATTGCTCTTTGTGAGAGCGTTGACGAGGATATTTCGTCGGACATTGTGGGGAGAGTTATGCCTTGCAGCGGGATAATGCACTTCATACTCATAGGACTGGCACTCCAGACAATAACTTTTAATTTTTTTAATCTCAATTATATATTGCCGTTTATCGGAATGATATTGTCGCTGCTTGGGTACAGAAAATTAAGGGACGAAAATATCTTTTTTAAGCTTGATTATATATCGGAATGGATATGTATGGTGTATTGGACTTCGTTTATGATTTTAAATACTACAATTATTCATTGCGATGAAAAGTTTGTGGCTGTGGCAGGTGTTTTAGAGATAATGTTCATAATGGTTAGATTTGCACAGCTTGTCTGTCTGTGGCTTGGTATCCGCAAGGTTCAAAAAAAGGCGGGGCTCGTTCCGGGGGCATACTCGGCGGGTTTACTGATTGTGTGGTATGTGCTGGTGCTCATTTTAGGGATTGTGAAATATAACAGCTTTTTGTCTATAAATATGCTCGTCGTTGTCTATGTTCTGGTGCTGTTCACCATGCACAGGCTTTCAAAGGAGCTTGACGAGGCGGGCTATGCGGTGAGACTGTCAGTGATAAAGGTTACTGACAAGGTTATCGCCTCGACTGTCAGCGCGGTACTCATTTTGGGCTGTGTGTGCGGCTATATTTTTGGTAGCAGGTATCACATGGATTGGAGCATAGCCAAAAATTCGTATATAGAGAGCGTGATAGACAATGGTTATGCGTCGTGGAAAATTGATAACGCCAAAAATGATGTGGCAAAAATAAGAGAAAATCTTATGGAGCAGGGATTTCCGGATTATGTTTTAAATGACCTGACAGATGAGGAAATCGCAGCCTGTGACGGTGCACTTGATATCGTGACGAGTGTGAATAAAAATGAGAATGGCCTGCAATTTACGGACGTGGCTGTCCTTGTACCGGATGAAGATGAGCGGTGGATGATTTTTCACTATTACAGATGGATAGAGGACAGGAAATTTTATGGCACGGATGTGGTTCAGGTCTGGACGGCGTACCGTGATTTGCCAAAGCAGTGGGCTTCATACGGTGAGATTACGGGACGCGTGATGTACGACAAAGACGGAGTGACATATGTATCACCATATAATTCGCTTGAGACAAGAACGTATGATAGGCAGGAGTGGATTGACCAATTTACAACGGTAACAGATATATTTGGAACTTTTTCATTTCCTCGAAAGGGAAAGAATTGTAGAGGTTATATTGTGTACTCAACGATACATTCGGGCGAGGACGAATTTTTCAGCAGCTTTATAAATTATACACATCAGGACAGTCTCATGCAGTACCCGGTTATCACAGCATACAAGAGCAGAACTACGTCGCGGATTGAGAGAAAGCCATTTGCGACCACTCAAAATCATTTTTTCTTTGATGCTTATAAAGTTGAGTAAGTCAGATGGCTATTTGAAAGCCATTTTGTAATTTTTTCGATGGTTTAATGTGAATAAAATACCTCGTTTTTGAGATACTATTTAGGATTAATAGCGGCGGCATTATTGCAAAGTGAAAACAAATTGCCCCGATTGAGCATGTGAACTGAATTATAATGTTCGCATTATGTTTATAAGTAGTCATTCAGAAACGAGGTATTTTTTTATGGAAAAAGAAAACAAAATGTTCTGTTACCAGTGTCAGGAGACCGCGAACAATACCGGATGTACACAGGTCGGAATGTGCGGAAAGACCCCGGATGTGGCAGCGATGCAGGATTTGCTGGTGTATGTGACAAAGGGTATGTCTGAGATTACGACGAGACTGAGGGAGTGCGGCGAGGAGATTTCGCCGGACGACAATCACAGGGTCACGTTCAATCTTTTTATCACGATAACAAATGCGAGCTTTGACAGGGAGTCGATTATTGCAAGGATTAAGGACACATTGGAGTGCAAAAAGAGACTGCTTGAGAGACTTTATGAGAATGGATGTTGTAAATATAAAAATGGCAGCGAAAATTTACATGGCAATGTGAATGAGTCGGGTAACGACAGTTTACATGACGGTGGAAAGGATAGCAGAGTGGAAAATATTTCGCTTACGGATGCCGCTGTGTGGGACGGTGACGAGAGCGAGTTTTTCGAGAAGGCAGCAAAGGAGAGCGTGCTCTCGACAGATGACGAGGATGTGCGCTCATTGAGACAGCTTATCACCTACGGGGTTAAGGGTATGAGTGCATATTCAAAGCATGCCAACGCGCTTATGAAGGAGGCTCCTGAGATTGATGCGTTCATTCAGAGAACGCTTGCGGCGACGCTTGACGACAAGCTTTCCATTGATGAGCTGGTTGCACTTGCGCTTGAAACCGGTGAGTACGGCGTTAAGGTTATGAGTTTTCTCGATGGGGCTAACACGGATGCCTATGGAAACCCGGAGATTACAAGAGTAAATATCGGGGTCAGGGACAATCCGGGAATACTTGTGTCGGGGCATGATTTGAGAGATTTGGAGATGCTTCTTGAACAGACGCAGGGCACGGGAGTTGATGTGTACACTCACAGCGAGATGCTTCCGGCAAACTCATATCCGGGGCTTAAAAAGTACCCTAACCTTGTGGGAAATTACGGGAACGCGTGGTGGGAGCAGAAGAAGGAGTTCGAGAGCTTCAACGGACCAATTCTTATGACGACCAACTGTGTCGTGCCGCCGTCGGCTTCATACAAGGACAGATTGTACACCACGGGTGCGACAGCTTATCCGGGATGTAAGCATATTTCGGGGGCTTATGGCGAAAAAAAGGATTTTTCGGAAATCATCGAACATGCCAAGAAATGTCCTCCTCCAAAGGAGATTGAAAAAGGTGAAATCTGGGGCGGTTTTGCACATGCACAGGTTGAGGCCCTCGCGGACAAGATAGTCGACGCGGTAAAATCCGGAGCGATAAAGAAATTTGTGGTAATGGCAGGGTGTGACGGCAGGCATAAGAGCCGTGAATATTACACGGAGTTTGCAAAGGCGCTTCCAAAGGACACGGTTATACTGACTGCGGGATGTGCAAAATACAGATACAACAAGCTTGACCTCGGCGATATAGGCGGTATTCCGCGTGTGCTCGATGCCGGACAGTGCAATGACTCATTTTCGATAGCAGTCACTGCGCTCAAATTGAAGGAACTTTTTGGCGTTGACGATATAAATGACCTTCCGGTTATCTACAACATCGCGTGGTATGAGCAGAAGGCGGTGCTCGTTCTGCTGTCGCTTCTCTCGCTTGGCATACAGAATATTCACCTTGGTCCGACACTTCCGGCATTTTTGAGCCCGAATGTGACCAAGGTTCTTGTGGAGAAGTTCCACATCGCGAGAATTGACAGCGTTGAGGACGATATTAAGCTGTTTTTCGGATAGGTGCAAAGACGGTTGATTTTACAGTTGACCGACTGGTATAATTAATGTAAGGCATACTTGTATTTACTTTTTTGAGTAACAGTATGTTTTGTTTTGCATGTATTAGCATACTGTATTATGATTTTTCTCAGTTAGTATGTTGACAAAATTTGTTGTGAACATATTAATTTGAAAGAATTAAGTTCATCTATGTAATTTGTGTGCAAATAAAAATGAATTTAACATACTATTTCATTATTTTATTTTATAAGTATGCTTATTGCCATATCGTTGGCGTACTTTTTAAAGACTTTAGAGATAAAGCATGTTTTTTCAAATCATACATGGTATGTAATTGCTTGCAAATATATTCATCAGATATTATAAATTGCGATGGGATGTGAACTGATTATATGAGAACAAGAGAAGAGGCATTAAATTACGGGCTTTCATTTCCGCACACCTACAAGGAAGCGCCGTTTCACGACCAGAACTGGGAGCTTGTGAGGGTTAAGGGGAGCAAAAAGGCGTTCCTCTGGGTGTATGAGAGGGAAGGATGTATCAATATGAATGTGAAGGTCGACCCGGAGTGGAGGGATTTTTGGAGAAAGGCTTATGCGTCGGTGCAGCCGGGGTATCATCAGAATAAGGAGCACTGGAACACTATTATACTTGATGGGTCGATACCTGACAACGTGATAAAGGACATGATAGCGGAGAGCTATGCGTTAGTGTCGGACAATCCGACTAAGAGGATATATGAGGCTGTGAAGCGTATTCCAAAGGGAATGGTTGCCACCTACGGTCAGGTGGCGTATATGGCAGGCGACAGGAAGATGGCGCGTGCCGTCGGAAATGCGCTTCATAAAAATCCCGACCCGGTTAATATACCATGTTATCGTGTGGTAAATTCCAAGGGTGAATTGTCTGGTGAGTTCGCATTTGGAGGGGAGGGAGAGCAGGCGAGACGCTTGATGGCTGACGGCATAGAAGTTGTAGATGGCAGGGTTGACTTAAAAAAATTCGGTTACACAGGCGAGTAGTACAGGATTTTATGGAATGTTATGGAATAGTTGGAATAAATTTATAAAATTAAGATTAAATAAATTGACAAACTAATATGATGTGGGTATGATATTCAGTGTCTGTTTTGAGAAATATATTTAATAGGAAGAAATACAAATTATTTGGGCGCAGAAAACAGTCTGCGTTTGTGTGCAATAATAGTATATTGGGTGGAGCTGAACTAAGGCAGTGCTGAACTAGTGTGTGGCGGATTGTGAATATCCGCTTTACTTTATTCTTGAGTAATATGATATTAGCCTTTGTAAAGCCATATATCATGATTTATATTCAGGACGGTGAATTGGATGAACACAGATTATATTAGAAAAGATTACGATGACATACAGCAGATGTATCAGGAGAGAGTTGGATTTCTGATGAAGGGTGACAAGAACAATATCTGTACACTCTATATTGATGTCACGGAAAACAGAATGATTGCGGTACTGTCACAGGGGCATAAGCTTCTTGAGGATGACGTTAGGGACATGAGGGTTATAGACTGGCTTGAGCAGAGGATTTATCCTTTTATTGTCTACGATGAAAATCTTCGTGAGTTTAAGCAGAAGTTCACGCGGGTTAATCTGCTAAGTGAGTTTGAGCAGGGAAATACAAAGATGGATTTTGTGCACAGCTATCTTCTTGGCAGCATGGTCAAGCTCTACAAAGTGAGGGTAAATATGTTTAAAAATCCTTATAATAATCATGTTGAAGCGTATGTTATATGGAGAGACCAGACAGAAAAATTTATTGACGCTCGAATAAGAGAAATTTTATATCAGATAGATTACATAGGGCTGGCGCTTATAGATATTCAAAAGGGAACTCTCTATTTTCGTGCAAGCCATTTTGATGGGATGGACATACCGGAGGATGTCTCGCTTCCGTATGACGATATCGTGAACCAGATGGCGGATATAAGGATTTCGCCCAAAAATAAAGAGTTGTTTCTAAGCGGTACGAGACTTAACGACCTTTTGGACAATATGAATATAACGGGGCAGTATTCATTCAATGTGTATAATTCCATGAACAAGGTGGAGCGCTACAGCTACTACTGGTTTGACAAGGAGAAGAAAATTCTTTTGTGTGTCATCGAGGATATGACAAAGGAGATGGAGACTGACCCGGTTACCGGGGCGCTAAACCGCGCCGGATTTTTTAACAAGGTAGAGGGTATTCTTGCAAATAACAAGGACAGAAAATTTGCAATCATATATTTTAACCTCAAGGGTTTCAAGGCTGTGAATGATATGTTCGGCTACAAGGTCGGGGACTCGATTTTGATGGAAGGTATTAATTCGCTTGCGGCGAGCTTTTTAAAGCCGCTTGCAATTTCGAGAATTGAGGCGGACAGATTTGTCGTGCTGGTGGACGAAAAAAATCTCGATTTAAAAAGACTGCCCGAACTGATGCACAGGGTCTACGACCAGGGAAGTATCAAGGCGGATTTGTATGGACGATGTGGAATTTATTACATACCTGATAACTGTGATTTAAGCGTATCTGACATGTGCGACAGGGCGAAGATTGCAAAATTGTATATTCCAAACCAGTACGTCAAGCCTTATGCCATATTTGATGAGGATATGGCATTTGATTATGTTCAGCGAAGCTTTGCGCTTATACATCTCGATGATGCGATAAAAAATAATGAGATTAAGGTTTATTATCAGCCGATATACGATGCGCGCACAGGAAAGATTGTGTCTGCGGAGGCACTTGTGCGCTGGATTTCTCCGGACAAAGGAGTTATTCTTCCGGGAAAGTTTATACCTGCGCTTGAGGAGAGCGGGCATATAAGCAAGCTGGATGCGTATATTCACCAGAGCGTTAAGGCATTTCTTGAGGAGCGTTACAAAAATAACAAGCCTGTGGTCAGAGTTGCAATCAATCTGTCGAGAATGGATTTGATGGATGACGATATTATGCGGCTGATTTCGGAGGACATAAAAAAGTCCGAGCTTCCTAACAGCATGATAAGCTATGAGGTCACGGAGTCGGCTTATGCGTCGGTTTCGGAGGTGGGAATCGACTTCCTTTTAAAACTTCACGACAGCGGAGTGACGTTGCTTGTGGATGATTTTGGAAGCGGGGTATCATCTTTTAGCACAATAAGGGACTATGATTTTGATATCATCAAGCTTGACATGGGCTTTATCCAGAAAATAGGAAATAACAAGAAGAATAATAACATTGTAATATCGCTTATAGAGCTTGCGCATCGACTTGATATGAAAGTTGTCGCGGAGGGCGTTGAGACAGAGGAACAGGCTGATTTTCTAAGGACATACAATTGTGATTATATTCAGGGTTATTATTTTTCTAAGCCTCTTCCGCAGGAAGAATTTGAAAAAAAACTTGAGGAAAACCTATAATTGTGGTAGATTATTACCAAGTATAATAGTATGAAAAGAATAGTTCTTTATTACTATTTGAGTCACTGCAAGGATGTGACCCTGAAAGATTAGTATATTTGAATTGCAAGATTTTTTGAATTAGCATGGTAAAACTGTGAATGATATTTTGTATAATATCTACTAATAAAAAAGTATTTCTGTAAATCCAAAATTACTATCGATTAAGATACGAAAATAAAAAGAGAAAGCGGGCATAATGTATGAGATATGTGGTATTGGATAAAGTACAGGAAGGAGACATTTTAGGAAGAACACTGTTAGATGACACCGGAAGAATTTTGTTAAGGGATGGGGCAGAGTTAAACGCCAAGAAGCTTGACAAGATAAGAAGCATGGATTACGGTGGTTTGTACATAGATGATGAAATCAGCAAGGATATTCAGCTTGAGGATTTTGTACCTTATGAATTGAAGCAGACGGCTTTTCGTGCGCTTGCTACGAGAAATGTTGATTTATGTGTTGCTGTTGCCAAGAAATTAGTCGATGAGCTGTACAGCAAGACAAGCCTTGCGATAAATATTATTGATGTGAAGAACATAAACAGCTACACAATCAATCACAGCATAAATGTATGTATCAACAGCATTATTCTCGCTATAGCTGCCGGAATGAACAAGACAGGTCTTGAGCATCTTGCTGTAGCTGCACTGCTTGCCGATATAGGTAAATTTGAGATATCGAATGATATATGGCATAAGCCGGGGAAGCTCACCGACATGGAAATGCAGCAGGTTATGGAGCATCCAAAGATTGCTTTTGAGAAGTTAAAGGCGTACCCGTCTATTAGTCCGATAAGCCGTAACGCAATCCTTTTCAGCCATGAGAACCTTGATGGAAGCGGATATTACGGCAGAATGGACGATGAAATTCGTATTATACCTAGAATAATTCATCTTATGGACAGCTTTGATGCGCTCACAAGTGTGAGAAAGCATCGTCCGGCTTACTCGATAAAGGAGAGCACTGAGTTACTTATGGCAAGCTCCAACAAGTATGATGAGGCTCTGTTAAGACTTATGAGCAGACTGTTCCCTATATATCCTATGGGAATGACAGTAACTTTAAGCAACGGCGAGAAGGCTGTTATAAGAAGCAACGAGCACAACGCAATCAGACCTATCATAAGACTTATGAATACGGGAGATTTGATTGATTTGAGCGATAACCAGCTCTACAGAAATGTCGTTATACAGGACATGGACAGATAGAAAAAAATTTATAAACCTTCTTGACAAATAAAATACTTGGCAATACAATAATTGCAAATGCAACTATTGGAGGTACAAGTAATGTTAAAGAGAATATTTTCTTATATGAAACAGTATAAGAAATACGCATATCTTGCCTTGTTGTGCATCGGTGTCGAGGTTGTGCTTGAGCTGATGGTGCCGATGCTCATGGCGGATTTGATTGATTATGGCGTAGCTAACGCTGATATTCCATACATTTATACAAAGGGAATACAGATGGGAGGCTGCGCCATTCTTGCGCTTATTTTGGGAATTGGAAGTTCTAAATTTTCAGCCCTTGCGGGGCAGGGACTTGGCGCAAATATCCGAATGGCGGAATATGAGAAGTTACAGTCATATTCATTTTCAAATATTGACCATTTCAGGGTGTCATCGCTCGTCACAAGACTTACAAGCGATGTGACAAATATTCAGAACTCGGTTTCAACTGGAATGAGACCATTTGGCAGAAGCCCGGTCATGCTGATTGTGGCTACTTCGGTGGCTTTTTCCATCAATTCGACACTCGCGTTGGTGTTCCTTGTGGCGCTGCCGATACTCGCGGCTATGCTTATCGCAATCATAGTTCACATCAGACCGCTGTACTCTAAAATGCAGAATGCAATCGACCTTGTAAACCGCACCGTAGGCGAGAACCTCACGGCAGTCCGCGTTGTCAAGGCGTATGTGCGCGGTGACTATGAGATTGAGAAGTTCGAGCAGGTCAACGAAAATCTAAAAAATCAGTCGGAAAACGCATTTAAGAGCGCGGTTTTGAACATGCCGGCAATGCAGTTTGTCATGTACTCGACGATACTTGGGATACTTCTGCTTGGTGGTCGTCTTGTCAAGGCGGGAGAGCTTGGAATAGGTCAGCTCACAAGCTTTTTGAGCTATGTGCTTCTCATACTCAACTCGCTTATGATGATGTCAAACGTGTTTCTTATGATGACGCGCTCATTAGCATCGGGTGCGAGAATTATGGAGGTGCTCGACGAGAAGATTGACATAACGGACGAGCTTGCAAGGGATATAAGCGTTGAGCACGGCGGGATAGAGTTCGACCATGTGAGCTTTAAGTACAAGGAGGAGGCGACAGAGTATGTCCTCTCCGACATATCTTTTCACATAGAGCCGGGGCAGACCGTGGGAATTATCGGGCAGACGGGCTCGGCTAAGACGACGCTCGTGCAGCTTATCCCAAGACTTTACGATGTGAATGAGGGCGTTGTAAAGGTTGACGGCGTTGACGTGAAGGAATATCCTATGAGGCATTTGAGAGATGCCATCGCGATGGTTTTGCAGAAGAACACGCTTTTTTCGGGTTCTCTTTTGTCAAATCTCAGATGGGGAAATGAGGATGCCACGATGGAGGAGATTAAAGAGGCATGTCACATCGCCTGTGTCGACGAGTTTATCGACAGACTATCCGACGGCTACGACACGGAGATGGGACAGGGCGGCGTGAATGTCTCGGGAGGACAGAAGCAGAGAATATGTATCGCTAGGGCAATCCTTAAAAAGCCAAAGGTGCTCATTCTCGACGACTCCACGAGCGCTGTCGACACTGCGACTGAGGCAAAAATCCGTGAGGGGCTTGCAAAAAAGCTTCCGGATATGACAAAGATTATAATTGCACAGAGAATATCCTCGGTTCGCCATGCAGACCAGATTATTATTCTTGATAAGGGAAAGATTAACGGCATAGGCACGCATGAGAGCCTTCTCGCCACCAACAAGATATATCAGGAAATATACGACTCACAGAAGGAGGGGGCAGATTTATAATGGCAAAATATGTTGGATATAAAAGACCAAAGGACACGAAAAAGACCATAAAGCATCTGCTTGTCTACCTCGGTTTTCACAAGTGGTCATTTGCTCTTGTTGCTCTGTTAGTTTTTATAAGCGCGGGCGCAAACATTATGGGAACATACCTTTTAAAGCCGGTAATCAATAAATTTATCGTTCCGGGGGACACGGCTGGGCTTATAAGGGCTGTGATTTCCATGGGTGTAATGTATCTTTGCGGTGCGCTTGCGACATTTGCGTACAACAGGCTTATGGTTATCACCTCGCAGAAGGTAATAAAGGAGATAAGGAGTGACCTCTTTGCACACACACAGAAGCTTCCGTTAAGCTATTTTGACGCACATTCACACGGAGAGCTGATGAGCCGCTTCACCAACGATGTTGATACGGTTCAGGAGGCTATGAACAGCAGTTTTGCGATGATAATACAGAGCTTTATGCAGCTTTTCGGAACTATTGTGATGATGATGATTTTAAGTGTAAGGCTGTCGCTTATCGTAATCGTGTTCCTCTTGCTTATGTTCGTATTTATCAAGATAAACGGAAAGCAGAGCAAGAAATATTTTAACAGGCAGCAGGCGGAGCTTGGCAGGATAAACGGCTTTGTTCAGGAGATGATGGCAGGTCAGAAGGTCGAGAAGGTGTTCAACCACGAGGCGAAGGATTTCGAGCGTTTCTGTGAGATGAATGAGAGCCTGAGAAGAGAGTCGACACATGCGCTGACATTTGCCGGAAGAATGGTTCCGTCGATAGTAACATTGTCTTATTTTAACTATGCTGTGTCGGCGTGCGTCGGCGGACTTATGACCATAAAGGGCTTGTTAGACCTCGGAACGCTCTCAGCATATCTTGTGTATGTGCGACAGAGTGCCATGCCGTTAAACCAGTTCACGCAGCAGGTGAATTTCCTTCTCTCGGCGTTGTCGGGTGCGGAGCGTATATTTGAGATGATGGACGATAAGCCGGAGATAGACGAGGGAACGGTCACACTCTGCAATGCGGTGAGAACACCTGACGGAGAGTTAAAGGAGTGCGAGGAGAGAACGGGGCTGTTTGCGTGGAAAGTTCCGGGAACTCCTTCTCTTGTGGAATTAAAGGGCGATGTGCGTTTTAAGGACGTGGTGTTCGGATATGTACCTGAAAAGAGAGTTTTAAACGGAATATCGCTCTTTGCAAAGCCAGGACAGAAGATTGCCTTTGTCGGCTCGACGGGTGCAGGAAAGACAACCATAGTAAATCTTGTGAACAGGTTTTACGAGATACAGTCGGGAACAATCACCTACGACGGTATAGATATCAAGGACATAAAAAAGGACGACCTGCGCCGCTCGCTCGCGATGGTTATTCAGGAGACGCATCTCTTCACGGGAACGATAGCGGATAATATAAGATACGGTAATCCTCACGCAACCGACGATGAGGTCAAGGAGGCGGCAAGGATTGCCAACGCGGACGCATTTATAAAATGGCTGCCGGAGGGCTACAACACAATGCTCTACTCCGACGGCGGAAATCTCTCACAGGGTCAGAGACAGCTTCTTGCAATAGCCAGAGCTGCGGTTGCCAAGCCGCCGGTTCTCATTCTTGACGAGGCGACAAGCTCAGTTGACACGAGAACAGAGCGCCTTATCGAGAAGGGAATGGACGCAATCATGGAGGACAGAACCGTTTTTGTAATAGCGCACAGACTGTCGACGGTAAGAAATTCAAAGGCAATCATGGTGCTTGAGAAGGGCGAGATAATAGAGAGAGGAAGCCACGAGGAACTGCTCGCACAGGAGGGAAGATATTACAGACTCTATATGGGACAGTTTGAGTTGGAGTGACAACTTTAACTAAGTGTGGCAAGCAATATTTTATAATTTGGGGTCAACAAGTAGGGTATAGTGAGCATAAATTAGCGTAAAATACCCAACAAACTAGCAAGACAGGGCATAGTAAGCATAAGTTGGCAAAAAATACCCAAGAAGCTAACTAAAAGTAGGTTAAAGAAAGATAGAGTGGGTATAAGGCAGGTTAAAAGCGAAAAAATACCCTTGGAGAAGGCTGATACAAAAATATTTGGGTATAGAAAGTATAGAAGTGATAGAAATGCCCATAAATACGGGAAAATATGGGAGAAAACAAGCAAAAATAAGCAAATGTGGGTATAGATATGAAGAAAGTATGAAAAATACCCACACAACAGAAAGATGTAATTGAGAAATAAAGTTAATTGATATTGAAAGTTGTGTGATTACCTAAAAATAAATTTAGAAAGGTATTATTTGATATGGAAAGAGATGGATTGGGGAGTGCTTTTTTGAGGGTCGAGTTGCTCAGAAGACAGATGCTTCGCCCGTATTTTATTGAGTTGGGGCTTACAGTTGGACAGGGGCAGCCGAGGATACTTAGGACGCTTAGAAATAAGGGCTCGATGAGCCAGAGACAGCTTGCCGACCTGTGTGTTCTCGATGTAACCACTATGTCGAGACAGCTTGACAAGCTTGAGAAGATGGGGCTTGTAAAGAGGACGGACAATCCAGAGTGCAGGCGCTCATGGGTCATATCGCTCACACCGGATGGGGAGGAGAAAGCGGATAAGGTTATCGAGCTTTTCAAGATGGCGGATGAGGTATTCTCCGACGGCATGACGGCGGAGGATGTCGAGAAGTTGTATGGCCTGCTTGATGTTATCGAAAAAAATATCGAGAAGCACGGAGAGAAATAGTGTTAAGAGTTGGGCTGCCTTATCGGGCAGCCCAGTCTTGTTTCCATAGTATATTCGCATTTGAGGTTTCGACAGTGCCCATGCGTGTTGGATATTCAACGGTCTTTACAAAATGGAAGCCGCATTTTTCCTGAACGCGGGCGGATTGTCTGTTGCTTAGAAAATACAGGTATGTTACAAAGTCGAGCCCGCAGTCCTCAAATAGGTAGCGTATTACTTCGGTGACTGCCTCGGGCATCAAACCCTGTCCCCAGTAAGCTTTTGAGAGCACACAGCCGATTTCACGCCCATTGTACTCGGCAAGCTCCGGGAAAAAACTTTCACGATATTTTTCTATTCCGAGAGAGCCGATGACTTTTCCTTCGTATTCAAGTGCGAAGGTCTTTTTTCCTTCTATAAATGAGTCTAGTATGGATTGGGACTCGGTCTTATCCTTGTGAGGCAGCCAGCCCGCCATCTGACCCACGCCGTCGACGGAGGCGTATTCAAAAAAATCGTCTAGGTCTGACTGTCGCCACGGGCGAAGTATCATGCGATTTGTTTTTAAGGTTACATTTGAGATGTCAACAGGTGTATTCATGGCAAATCCTCACTTTCTTTTTGGGTAAATTTTAGTTACAATAACACTTTAACAATTAAATGTCAAGAATATTTTTATAAAGTTCGGCTCTGAATATGAATTTACAGAAAACTTAGTTCTGTCAGAATAAGATAGGTGAAAAACTTGTTGTATATAATTTGTGATGTCAATATATGACGAATTATACATCTATACACTGAATTGCTTGTTTTGATATCAATGGATTTTAGTGAAAATTGCATTTAAAAAATCATAATTCGGTGGTATATTTATATCAGTCATTGAAGCTATCAGCACAAACACATATATTCGGAAGTTCAGGAGGTACGATATGAATAATTTTGTTTACGAGACACCCACAAAGGTATATTTTGGAAGGGACGAGGAGTTAAAGGTCGGAAAGATTATTGCGGAGTACGGCGCAAAAAAGGTTCTGATACATTACGGTGGAAAATCCGCGAAAGAGAGCGGTCTGCTCGACAGGGTGAAAAAATGTCTTGAGGATGAGGGAGTTGCTTTCGTGGAGCTTGGCGGTGTTGTGGCAAATCCACAGCTTGGACTTGTCAGAGAGGGAATAAAGCTGTGCTTGGATGAGGGAGTTGACTTCGTGCTTGCGGTAGGCGGCGGTTCAGTCATGGACTCAGCGAAGGACATAGCCAACGGTGTGGCAAATCCGGAGATTGACGTGTGGGATTTTTCGCTTGGAAAGTGTGCTCCAACAAAGACACTTAGAAAGGGTGCAATTCTCACACTCGCGGCGGCAGGCTCAGAGATGTCGAGTTCATGCGTTATCTCCAATATGGAGACGGGCGAGAAGAGAGGCTATAATTCAAGTTTTAACAGAATGAATTTTGCAATCGAGAACCCTGAGCTGACATACACGGTAAGCCCGTACCAGACAGCGTGTGGAGCGGTTGACATAGCGATGCACACGATTGAGAGATATTTTTGTCCTGGTGAGGACACATATCTGACCGATGCCATCGCCGAGGCGGTCATAAAGAGCACTATGAAGGCGGCAGCGGACTGCCTTGAAAATCCGAGAAATTACGAGGCGAGAGCCAATATGATGTGGGCATCATCACTTGCACACAACGGTCTTACACAGTGTGGAAGGCAGTTTCAGTTAGTGGTGCACCAGCTTGAGCATGAGGTCTCTGGAATGTATCCGCAAGTGGCACACGGGGCAGGGCTTGCAGCTTTGTGGTGCAGTTGGGCGAGATATGTTTACAGCTATAACATCAACAGATGGCTTCAGTTCGCGCATAATGTGTGGAATTTGGATATAGATTTCGAGCATCCTGAGAAAACGATAGAGCAGGCGATAAATAAGCAGGAGCAGTATTATGCTTCAATCGGTATGCCTACTCATTTAAAGGAGCTTGGCGTAAAAGAGGACTCGCTTGAGAAGCTCGCACTCGACTGTTCAAGAAATAAGACAAGAGCGCTTATGGGGTATAAACCGCTTGAGTATGACGATATTTTAAAGATTTATAAGATGGCATACGAATAAAAAAGTTTGCAAAGATAGATGATAATAAAAATTGTATTTAAGGAAGTAAAACACTAACTAAGATGTATTACCGTTTTACATTAGTTCAGATATGTTGGACTATTGGAAAATATATTAGGGAACAGTAATTTTTCCTTATTATTTGTGCCGCCAAACGGTGGTATAGGAGATTTTTATGGAAATTAAAAATGATGACATAAATATTATTTTGGACAAAATAACACAGCTTCGCCACGAGCTTCACAAAATTCCCGAAGCGTCCATGAAGGAGCACAGGACAAAGCAGACCATTATGGATTTTTTAGCTGCCAACACCACGCTTGAGGTGGCGGACAGAGGGGCGTGGT
>JBNMKO010000013.1:0-49517 GCA_050874385.1 Eubacteriales bacterium | reverse complement strand
ATCAGTTGTAAAATGCTCATTTGACGAGATGATTAACACCTACAATATATGGCAGGGAAATTTTTCAGCGATTTTCCTTATGCGCCTCCAGCCGGGAATATTCGGCGAACAGTACTATTTTATTGCGCCGCTTATACTTCTCAGCGCATACATGGGATTTTCAATTTTCTTTTTTTACACCGCACTGAAAAAAATATTCAAGGCGGACAGCTACCTTGCCGCGACTGTGGGAATTTGTCTCACTTTCGTGTCGATGCAGCTTTGCGCGACACCGAGCGACTCGTTTTACTGGTTTAATGGTGCTATATATTATACATTTTTTTATAGTTTAATGCTGTTTCTCTTCGCGCTCCTGATAAGAATTAGAACCTCAAAAACAGCGGGAACGATTATTCTTACCATAATCAGCGCCGTTCTCGCCTTTTTGATTGGCGGAAGCAACTACACGACGGCACTTTTTATGTGTATTATCCTCGCACTGACCGCGGGTGGTACGATTTATTGTGTAATGATGAAAAAAAATAAGGTTATCCGCCCTTGCCATATGGCGGCATATATCATTGTCGCGCTCGCTGCCATGGCGGGACTTTTTATCAGCATGGCGGCACCGGGTAACGCTCTCAGACAGGACTCTGTCGGCGGAAGCACAGGAATTGTAAAAACATTTGTCTACACCTTTGCATTTGGCGGCTACAGCATTGCCAAAGTGTTAAATGCGCCATGCCTGATATTTTTTGTGTGCATGGTTCCTGTATTTTACCGCATAGCAAAAAAAAGCGGCTTCACCTACAAATATCCGCTCCTCGTGGCAGTGTTCACCTTCGGTCTGTACTGCTCAATGGGAACACCCGTCTTTTACGCACAAGGACTGCGCATGCCTTACAGAATGATGAACATTATATTTTTTGCCGCATACACACTTATCGCTTTTAATTTGATTTATGTTCTTGGATGGATTGGGAATAAATATGGAAAATATTCGGATGAGAACATATCCCATAAAGATACATCTAAGATAAATACAGATAAAAAACTTATATCACTTGACAATATTGTAAATAATTTTTATGAAAAAATAAATGCAAGCCGCAAAAACGCCATTCTCGCGCTCGCCATAAGTCTATGTGCCTTTGTCATCGCCTGCATCGGCTGTATCGAGGTCGGCGAGACAGAGTACAAGAGCGGTGATGCCGGATTTAGCAATCTTCCATTGTCAGCCGCCGCAACGCTCTCTCTAGTAAATGGCGATGCCAAGACCTATGATGCGGAACTCACCGCACGCGACGAATACCTAACGGACACAAGCGACGACGAACAGTTCGTGACCGTGCCTGCCCTTTCCAAACGCCCTGCGCCGATATTCCACTCCGACATAACCGACGACCCCGGCGACTGGCACAATGCGCACCTTGCCATGTATTATCAGAAGGAATGTATTTGGACGGAATAATATAGCATCCACATTGCCTATCCTGTAAACCAGACAGGATAGGCTTTCAAGAACTCCTTCCGCCCCTACTATGCTGTAGCATAATTGAATTAACCAATTATATACTGTTTTATCCAATTTGTTATAAAACATTTTTTTCTAATTCATAATTTTCGCATCTATCAAGTGATATAATTGATGTTTCTTCCAAATAATCAATACACTCCAATATATATTTATCAGAAAATTTATTGGCTTTATCTTCTAAGCATTTTTTTAATTCTTCTATTAATTGTTCTTTGTTTTTTGCTGAACGCGTTTGCACTAAATACAATACCGTGGCAACACATTGCAATTTCTTATCAGTTTGTATCGCATTAACATATTCTGTTGATTTCTTCACCGCAGCATGTAGTTTATTAAATTTACTGTCCACTTTCTCACTACAAATCACATTATATATATGCTCAAATGTTACCTGTACATTGTCAAGTCCATAATATTCTTGATATTGTTTTATATTTTTTGCCACAATATCAATCGAATGAGAATACGGTCCATATTTTCCTTTGTCAAACTTAAAATATTCTTCCTCAAAAAATAAATTTAAAAAATAACCAGTGTTTTGTAATCTTACACTATTAAATTTTTTCAAATTCAAGCATATATCCAATAAAACCAACTCCGAAACGCCAATTTTAGGAGGTCTTCTAAGAACAGTCTTACAGGAAGATGAAGGCTCAAAAATAATAAAATCATATTTATCCCCTAGATTAACAATTTTATTTTCTATTATCCCCTTTACATCTGACCAAACCAATCCCCCATTACCACATCCCAAAGGTGGAATTGCAATTTTTTTAACATCTAATTTAGGAAGTAATTGGACAAAATAATCCATTCCAGTTTTAATATACTCAATCTTTGATTTTTCACGCCATTTATTTTTAGTCGGGAAATTTACAATCGTGATACCATCTTCAACATAACAATGAACTTTACCAACCGTTAACTCACCCGATTTACATGCCTTAATATATGACTTATTATTTTCCGGAAATTTCAGTTTAAACTGATAAGCAATGCCCTTACCCATAACTCCTTCACAGTTTACTGCATTTATCAGGCAATCCGCGTCACATTCAAACATATTTCCTTGCGTGTACTGTACCATAAATTCCCCTCTTTCAAAACATCTTTGACTGAATATTTATAGATAATTGCGAAACTCACGATGTTCGTTAGCAATCTTGAACCAAAACATAGTAGTAGTTTTTAAAGACCATGTCCAAAATCTTTATAACTATTAAGTCATAATAAGTTATGATTCATGTGTATGTTCTCCTCATTTTTTTGTTAATATACTGCCATGATAATCCATGGCAACAAGCTATTGGCAATTCAGGATAATATCTATCTATTCTGACCATCCCTTATAAATGGTTCCTTGACTTCTTTACTCAATAACTGACTATATGCTTCTACCTTACGAAATGTATTTCCTAACATTTCTCGATTTCTATATTCTCTAATGGCTTCCATATCAAACTCTGCATAAAAAATGCCCTCTGTTTTATAGTCCGCCAATTGCAACCTTAAACATTTTTATTTTTTCCTCCTATGCTAATTCTCGGCACATATTTTTATATTACTCCATCCACAAATATAGCCAAACTAGAGCCATTTGATAAAACAAATGCCAAAAACCCGCATAAATACAGACTTTTGGCATTTTAATCCGTCATTCAAATTCTACGGCAACAGCTCACACGTCTCCCCCGTCCCATAGAAATCCAGCGCATGCAGCGCTCTTGTCGCTCCGATATAGAGAAGCTGCTTATGGTAATCGGAGTGATAGTGCTCCTTATCAGCGTTCACAATATGCACGCTGTCAAACTCAAGCCCTTTGGCAAGATAATATGGCGCAACGACAACGCCCGTCTTGAAGCGGTCTGTGTTCTTGTTTAACACAGTCACCTTAAAGCTCTCCTCGTCCTCCTCGGTCTCGCGGATATTTTCGAGGATTTTATCCCCAACATACTCCGCTTCCGCCTGAGTTTTGCACAAAACAGCTATGGTTTCGTACACATTTGTGGATAACTCGTCGCTAATCTTGTCTCCGATGGCGGCATACATCTCGTCCTCGGTGGCGTACATAAGCTTTTGTGGCTTGTTTCCATGCCTGTCAATTCCGTCAATTCCCTTTATCCCCGCAATCGCAGCCGCATAGTCGGTTATCTCAACCGTCGAGCGGTAGCTCTTGTTTAGGACAATGCGCTTAGAGTCCTTTCCAAGAATTTCCGGCAAAAAGTTTAGGACATCTGATTTTTCAGAGTCAACGGACTGCTCCTTGTCACCGAGAATGGTCATAGGGCATTTGAAAACCCAGCCGATAATACAGTACTGAATGTATGAATAATCCTGCATTTCATCGACAAGAAGGTGCTTTATCTGCTGCTCATTTCCAACTCCGTACAAAAGATATTTAAGATAGAGCATCGCATACACATCCTCATAGCCCGCCTTTTTTGGCTGACCCTCCACGATGGCAATCGGCTCTTTTCCTATGCTCTCAAGAAACTCATTGTAGATTGTAAAAATATCTCTTGTGCGGTAGAGCGCGTTGAATTTATCTTTCACGATAGCTGCCTCTATATCGTCAAATTCATGACCTGTCAGAGTTGCATACTCGTCCACAATGTACTCGCGCACCGCATCCATTCTTCTGAAAAGCGGAATGTCCGGCAGCTTATTGTAAAATAAATCCGCTATGCTGTCCGCATCCTTCTCAAGCTTCTTGTACTTGATATCCTTAAAATCCATGAGTTCATACTCAAGTGAAAAAACAAAGCCGTTTATCGCCTCGGCAAATTCCTTTGACGAGCGCGCCGACAGTTTGTCCTGACGCGCCTTGGCGTAATCGGGTTCACTCTCCTCATGTATGAGCACATCCTCGAGAAAATCATAGTGCCTCTCAATTCTGCACACATCTGAGAGCTCCTTCGCGGCAAAATCGTCAAAGGTCATCTCGCTTATGTTCTCCTCGCCAAGCTCCGGCAGTATGTGAGAGATGTAGTCCGAGAAAACGTCATTCGGTGACAAAATAAGCACCTGCGATGCCATAAGGTCTTCGCGGTGATGATATAGAAGGTACGCTATTCTGTGGAGTGCAACTGAGGTCTTTCCTGAGCCCGCACCGCCCTGCACGATGAGTATTTTATCCTTCTCGTTTCTTATTATGGAGTTCTGCTCCTTCTGTATCGTTCCGACAATATTTTTGAGGCGCGCATCCGCATTCATGGAGAGCGCCTGCTTTAGTATGTCATCGTCAATCTTTATATCGCTCTCGACGGCATAGAGGAGCTTGCCCTTCTTAATCTTGTACTGATATTTTTTTACAATATCGCCCTCAACCGTTCCGCCCGGAGCCTCGTAGGAAGCCCGTCCCGCGTCATAGTCGTAAAAAAGGCTTGAAATCGGTGCTCGCCAGTCATATATAAGAGGAAGTGAGCCCTTCCCCTCCGCAAAATTTCCGATGCCGATATAGCAGCACTCCGGCTCATCATCGCCGTCAAAGAGGAAATCCACGCGCGCAAAATAAGGCGAGTCCTGCATTTTCTTGTACATGTGAAGAGTCTTCATGTTTCTGCTTCTGAAATTGGCATGATTGAACATCTGCTGCCTGTTCTCGTACTCCTCATAGCCGTACTCATCAAAATCACTGTTGTTCTCCCAATATAACTCCTGAAGCTGCGCGATATCCCTGTCGTTTAACTTCATCTCGCGCTGGATATTTTCTATCGCAGTCTCAAGCTTGCCCTCTATTAATTCTAAATATTCTTCCTCTGTCATTAATCGCACCCTTTCCAAAATATCCTAGTATGTCTGTCCGTCCGTATTCTCAGCCTTCACAATCTTGACTATTCTGCTTGTCCCAAGTCTTGAAGCGCCAAGCTCGATAAACTTCTCAGCGTCAGCGATTGAGCTGATACCACCTGCTGCCTTGACAAGAATACCGTCAACATTGTCAACCATAAGCTTAACATCCTCGAATGTTGCACCCGCCGTTGAAAAACCTGTTGAGGTCTTGATATAATCTGCGCCCGACTCAGACACAACCTTGCAAAGCTTAATCTTCTCCTCGTCCGTGAGAAGGCATGTCTCGATGATTACCTTTAAAAGCTTGCCGTTGCATGCCGCCTTAATCTGCTTAATCTCGTCCAAAACTTTGTCATACAGACCGTCCTTCACCCATCCAATATTTATGACCATATCTATCTCATCAGCGCCCTCCTCGACAGCAGTCTTTGCCTCAAAGCACTTTACCGCTGTGGTGTTGTAGCCGTTAGGGAAGCCTATTACAGTACACACTTTTAGCTTTCCGCCGACGCTCTTAATGTACTCTGCCGCCTGCTTTACATAGCTTGGCGCGATACATACGGAAGCCGTCTCATACTTCATTCCGTCATCACATAAGCCCTTAATGTCTGCCCATGTAGCTGTCTGTCCTAATACTGTGTGGTCAACCTTTGCAAGAATTTCTTTGATATCCATTGTTTTTTCTCCTCTTTTTTAATGTCAAATTTTTATATACCATGTAATTTTGAATATATAATTTTTGCTTTGCTTTGTGGGTATTTTTTCGCTCCTATTCTTCCTATACCCATATATCTAAGTTTTGGCAGTTTTCGTGGGTATTTTTTCTATTTTTCTGCCGTCTATACCCAAAATATCTTCATAAAACTTGATTTTTTCTATTTTTGCGGGTATTTTTTTCACTTTCGAGCTTCCCATGCCCAAATCGCCACAATGAAATCTGCTTTTTTCTATACTTGTGGGTATTTTTCTGCTTATCTTCCATTCTATACCCACACATTTCAGCAGTTTAGTTATATCCCATCCTTTTTGTTTTTAATCTTCTTCATATAACATGAGTAGCACATAGCCTCGTAGCTGTCATTTCCGCCGATAAGTACCTGCTCGCCGTCCGTTATCACGTCGCCGTTCTCGTCAATTCTTGCGTTTACCGTCGCCTTCGAGCCACAGCGGCATATCGTCTTTATCTCACTTATCGAGTCGGCAATCTCGAGAAGTCTAAGGCTTCCCGGAAAAACATGTGTGAGGAAATCCGTCCTAAGCCCAAAGCAAAGCACAGGTATTCCCTTGTTGTCAACTATAAATCTGAGCTCGTCAATCTGCTTTGGTGTCAAAAACTGCGCCTCATCGACTATCACAGCATCATACTCCGGACATTTCTCATATTCAGCCACAATATCCATATCCGACTCAACCACGACACATCTGCACTCAAGTCCAATTCGGCTCTTTATAATATCCTGACCGTCGCGGTCATCCGTGGCAGGCTTTAAAAGCCACACCTTCATGCCCCTCTCCTCATAGTTAAACTTCGTGATAAGCGCATTTGCAGTCTTAGAGCTGCCCATCGCGCCATATTTAAAATACAGCTTTGCCATCATTAAAACTCCATAATCTTATTAGTGTATTCCCTTATAACCCTCGCCGAGTCCTTGAATCTTGCAAGCTCGCTAGGTGACATGTGTATCTCGAGCACATCGTAAGCTCCATGTCTGTTTAGGACAGTAGGCACGCCTGCATACACATCCGTCTCGCCGTATTCGCCCTCTAGGTATGTCGACACAGGGATAATCTTGTTCTCATCGTTCATGATTGCCTTTATTATCGCAACCGCCGCTGTCGCTATTCCATAATAGGTTGTGCCCTTGCGCTCAAGAATTTCCCAGCCCTCCCTTGTCGTCTTATGGACAAGCTCGTCAAGGTCTACATCTCCGACAAGGCTCTTATTGTCAGCTATAACGTCATAAAATGGCTTGCCGGCAACCGTGACAACCGACCACGGAACCATCTGTGAGTCACCATGCTCACCCATCGAGTAGGCATGAACACTTCTCGGGTCAACCTTTACAAGCTCCCCGATAAAAGTTTTAAGACGCGCAGAGTCGATTGCCGTTCCCGTTCCGATAACCTGATTTTTCGGAAGCCCGGAAAGCTTCTTTACATAGTGCGAAATGATGTCAACGGGATTTGACACTATGAGGAAAATTCCGTCAAAGCCGCTCTCCATGATAGGGCTCACAATGGACTGGCATATCTTTGCCGTCATCTCAAGAGTGTCAAGTCTGCTCTGACCCGGCTTTGGCGGAGCACCCGCAGTAATTACAACGATATCCGCGTCCGAACAGTCCGCGTACTCTCCGTTTGTGACCTTGACATTGCGGTTGAGATACTCAATGCTGTCATGAAGGTCAAGCTTCTCGCCGTATGCCCTCTCCTTATTTATATCAATCATCAGCACCTCGTCAACCACACCCTGCGTCACAAGGCTGAATGCCGTCGTCGAACCGACAAGTCCACAGCCTACGATAGCCACCTTTGATTTGTTCATTTTCATAAAAAGTCCCTCCTATACCTATTTTTATCCGGCACAACAGATTAATTATAATTTGCAAAATTCTACTGCACTTGATACGCCAAAAAATACGACATCCCATTTCTCTCCATGATAAGCTCACTTCTCGCAAAATTTCCGGTAGCCCCTATATAGTAGTATAGCGCAATGTCCTTCTCACTATTATCTTCATCCGTCCTCACCACTATCAGAAATTTTTCTTCATTTTCCAATTCCACATCTGTGGCATAGGAAGTATTTTGCGTAATTCTCACAAGCTTTTTAGGGATTGTATAGTCAAAAAAATTGGCTGTAAGCTCCCAGTTCTCATCACCGCATAAAATCCATGGAACATCCGCATACTGTTCCAAAATTTCTTTCTGGCTGTCATACTCAGACGTATCAGTATAATAGTCCATCCCATATCCAAATGCAAGGATAAATGCGTCAAGCATTATACAGCATACCGCCACTACACCTCTAGCAAGTCGTATTGACTTCTTCCCCACAACAACTTTGGAAGACTTTTCTACATTCCCCGTCACAACATTTCCAGATAAACCTATTGACTTCTTCTGTGAAACATCTCCAACAGGTTGTATTGCATTTTTACCATCAGACACTTTAATACCCTCTATCACATTCGCTTCCGGCAAATATGTCTGAACGAGCGCACACACGCATACAGCAAGCACCAGAAGCTCCAGTGCGGCAGCCGCGTAGAAATATCTTCCCGACATGAGATACGACGGGGTTAAATAATAAACAATCGCTGAGTAAAAAAATGCCATGGCAAAAAGTGTTCCGACATACAATCTGATACCTTTGTAACGCTCTGACACTTTCCTTGACACAAGTGTGACCACAAGCAAAATCAATGCCATTACTGCACATACAATGTACCATTTTTGAAAAAGAATAAGCTGAACAGGCAGCATACCTTTTAACATGCTGTTGAATATATTTGAAAAATTCAGGGCATTTTCCTTTATCGCGCCGGAATTGTTGTTTGACAGCAGTGTTCCAATCCAGTAATGCCACACTATAGTATCCGCTGCCACGGCGGCAAACATACCCACAAGATATTTTACAATGCGGTTATATTTTTTCTTAACAATATTGTAGATAAGCCACACAATAAAAAATGCTATCGGGAAAAAACAAAAATAGTACTGTGTCAGAAATCCCCCGGCGGTCACAATCCCGATAAGGACATAATTTAAAGTCCTATCTTTATTTTCAAGGAGCAAAAGTGCCGTATACGCAAACGCTATCGTAAAAAATGTGAGCTGCATGTACATTCTTATAAGCATAGCGTCCGAAAGCATTCCCACATTGACTGCATACACAACCGCCACAACCGATGCCATGAGCGGCTTGCCAAAAAGCCTGTATATTATAAGCCAGAACAAAAACATTGTAGCTATGTACATAAGCATATTTACGGACAATCCGACCCACTCGGACACATGATTGCCGCCCACAAGCGATGCGATGTACACAAGCCCATAGTACAGCGGCGGATGCGGGTCTGCCTTCACGTTTCTCAGCATCTGAATAAGACTGTCATTTGACGTATGCCCGAGCATGTCCACGACCTGTTCCCTGTCATACCACTGACCCTCCGCGAGCTGGTATGCGCCGTTGGTGGAATTGACTATCATATAAGTGTACACCTCATCGCAGAAAGTTATCCTCTTGTTGACTCCTGCCACAACAAAAATAACCACTCCGATAAGGAGCGATATCACACACCACAAATATTCCTTCTTCATTGACAATCCTCTTCATTTCTTACATTCAATTTTAATATTCTATCACATTGCGGCAGGCTTGAAAAGAAAAAAGAAGTCATTTCGGATATGATTTCCAAAATGACTTCCTTTAACATATTTTTTTAACTATTTTCTAAAATGTCCTGCAATCTTTAACACCAAAAGCTTGAGTCTGTGCAGCGGATGAAATAGTATCACGGACACAATCACTATAACTATCGGCGGTACGATAAATATAATTCTGAACATTGTGAGCAAATCGACTATGTTCTCCACCGCTATCGCGCTGTTCTCCCAGTACGGATACGCAAGTGCCTTAAACGACATGCCCTTGTCCGTCCATTTTAAAAGTCTCTTTGCCGAGTTTACAAACCCGTATCTCTCGGAATTGTTCACAATCTGTATATCATCCTCGCTATAGCCGCACGATGTGAATGCCTCCTTGACCAGTTTGACCGCAAAGCCTGAAACCGGGTTTGGGAATATAATCTCATAGCAGTCAGCGCCGCCGTCAATTCTGCTCATCGGGAAAAATATCGTTCCGCTCTCGGCTCCGCCCGCCTTGGACTTATAACCATCCTGCGGCTTTACAACACCCTGCACAATGTACTCTCTGCCATTGTAGTCTAGTGTCATGCCGTCGACCTCTATCGCGCCGAATATCTTCCACGCTGCCTCCTCGTCGAGCACCACATAGTCGTCCATAAGGCTGTCCTCTACAAGATAGCTTCCGCTTATAATCTCATAATTGTGAAAACGGAAGAAATCTCCGCCGACACCGTAAGCTGTACATGTCTGCGACTTGGAACGCTGCGAGGACACGCTCGCCTGCGTCTTTACACTGTATGATGACACATACAGTCTCGCATTCTCCGCCGGTGCCTCAATAGCCTCCTTTATGAGAGCCTGGTCAAGCGTATACTCTAATTGCTTCACTTTATCCTGCGTCAGTTCACTGCCCTTTGGCAAAAATGCGCTCACCATCGAATACCGCCCGTCAGTGTCCCAGTACTTTGCCGAATACTGCGTTTTCTGCGTTTTGGCAACCGCGGCGGACACCGCCGACAAAATCCCAAACACAAGCAGCCCGACTGCAATGATGACCAGAAGCACAAGCTGTTTTTTTGTCAATTTTACATTAGGCCTTGTCATCATATCCTCCCACTATTTAGGCAGACGCACCAAATCTCCTGCCGATACCGGCTTTGTAGCCGTTGTGATTACGCTCTCATAGCCCTGAAGACCACATGAGATAGCTGTGTTGGTGTCATCCGATGCAAGCTTTGTCACATCGACACGGGTAGCTGTATATCTGTTTCCAAGAGGTGTGCTCTTAGAGGTAATGACAAGTATATAAGTACCATTCTTATCCTCGCGGATAGCGGTGTTAGGTACTATCATATCATAGTTGGCGGACTTATCTCCGACGCTCACTGTCACCGACTGACCTACATTGATATCCGAACCTGTAACCGTGAACACAACAATTCTGTTGCCCGATGAAGGATTTGATGTATCATTCTTGATTGCCGACACGGTTAGTGTCATATCACTGTAATACCATGAGTTTGATGCCTGACCGACATCGCCAACCTTAATTCTTGCTGCCTGCTCTTTCGTGACAGACATCTCAAGTGTGTAATCCTTGCCCGAGAGCTGGATTGTAGCCATCGTTGACTCAGCGGCTACCTTCTCGCCGGCTACGACATTTACCGCTGTGATTGTACCACTGACCGGTGCTGTCACCTCTGTGCCTATAGCCTTTGCCTCGAGGGTCTCATACTTGTTCTTCGCATCGGCAATCTGGTCTAAGAGGTCTTGAAGCTGTCTCTGATACTTAATCTCATTTGAGAGCTCATCATAGCTGTTCTTAGCCTGTGTGTACTCATTGTTGGCTATGGCTCTCTGGTATGCAAGCTCAGCCGAAACCTCCGTAGGCTGTCCCTTCTTGTCCTCGATTGCCTTGTTGATTAACTCTATCTGCTTCTCGTATGTCTTTATGTCCGCCTCAAGAGTCTCCTTGTCACCAAGCTCATCTTTCTGTGCCGACAAGGCAACAGCCTGATTTATAAGGTCTTTCTGCTTATATATATCCTCAGTGCCCTGCGCCTCAGAAAGAAGGCTCTCAATCTTTGACTGGAGCTCAGTGAACTTCGTAAGCTTTTCCTTGGCATCCTCAAGCGCTGTGTTAGTCTCCTCTAACTGCGCCTCCTCAGCCTTGACATCCACAACCGTAGCTCCCGTAACACTTATCTGCGCATCAATGTCATCAAGCGTCTGCTTCTTCTGCTTTAAGACGGTTGCGCGCTGCTCCAAAAGTGCAGTCTTTTGAGCGAGGGCATCCTCATCCTTATTCTGTGCAGCAGTCACAACATCGCTGCCAATCTGATTGTCAATTATTGTGGTGTCATACTGCTCAAGAAGTGTCTGGTACGCCTTCTTTGCATCTGTCACCTCAGTACTGTCGCCCTCCTCAAGAACGAACAGCACATCACCCTTAGATACCGTATCACCCTTCTTTATCTTTACACTCTCAACCTTACGTCCCTCGGAAATCGTCACATTGTACGGGTCAACGGACTGTATCGTACCCGAGCCACGGATTGCCGTGGAAATACTTCCGCTTGAAATATATGTACTCGACACCTCGGCAAGCGAATAGTTCATTATCGTGTTTGAGAAAAACGTGAGCAACAGCAGTATCACAAGAAATACTATCAGAATATTTTTAATCCAGTCTTTTCTGTTTCCTTCCAGCTTCTTCATCGCCTTAACCCTTTCTTACTTTTTGTTGTAACTCATAGGAGTTAGCCCTTTATTCCGCCCTGATATGTTATTCCCTCAACAAGGTACTCCTCGCTGTAGAGGAAAATCAAAAGTCCCGGAATCATGTATATAGTGGCAACAGCAAACGCAAGTCCAATCTCACCCTCATTTATCTTGGATAAGAACACCGACAAAGGATATTTCTCCGTGTCGGTAAAGAGAATAAGCGGCTGCTCAACCATGTTCCAATAATCTATAAACACGAGTATCGCACATGAGTATATTGCCCCTTTACATATAGGCATCGCAACCTTTGTAAACATCTGCCACTCCCCGGCTCCGTCAATCTGTGCCGCCTCAAACAGCGCTTTTGGTATTCGCTTCATATACTTTGTGAGCAGATACACCGAAAAAGGTGAGAATATACCCGGCAGCCATATCGCCCAGTTGGTGTTGAGAATATGAAACCAGTCCGCCACAAGATAGTTCGGAACAAGTGTAACCTGATAAGGCATAAGCATCAGAATTATATATCCAAAAAATACAATCCCTTTAAGCTTTCCCTCCGTCCTCGCAAATCCATAGGATGCAAGACACGCTATTATAATCTGAAATACCGTTATCGGCACTACAAGTATCACCGAGTTCCAAAACTTCAAAAGATATGACGGGCTCTTTAACAGCACCGTAAAATACTGGCTGAAACTCACCATATCGGGTATAAGCTTTATATTTACCTTTTTTGAGATGAACGCCTTAGCCCCCGAATCCGTTGTCGAGAAAACCATTCCATAGTTAGAGTTTATCTCCGACTGCGACATGAAGGAATTGGCTATCGTGACCACCGTTGGAAAAAGGAATATTATCGCGAAGCTCGCGGCAAATATAAAGCAGATTGTCCGCACGATAAGACTTTTCCGCCTCTTATGGTGAATTCCGTGAAGCGGTGCGCCCTGTTGCTTTGCTTTCTTTTCTTTACCCATTATTCCTCCACATCCTTTCCAAAATGATTTTCTATAAGGAATAATGCTCCTATAAGCACAATCATAACCAGCGACATCAGTATCGCCGCCGCCGACAGCTTCTGATAGTCAAGCGACTTGAACATGTTGTTCATGTAGTGCTGCAACATGTAAAGGCTCGTGACAGGATGGTCGCCTGTAAGAAGATATACCTCTCTAAACACCTTGAACGAGCTTATGATTGACATGATTGTGACAAACAAAATTGTCGGTGACAGATATCTTATCTTGATTTTCCAGAATATCTGCCATGAATTTGCGCTCTCAAGCTCTGCAACCTCTATAATATCCTGCGGCACATTTCCAAGTGCCGACATAAAAAGTATCATATTATATCCTAGATTTTTCCACAGATACAGCGGAACTATCGCCACCATCGCATAGTCGGACTTTAGCCAGTCCACCGGGGCAATCCCGAATGTGGAGAGGAAATCATTGACCGCACCGTTGTAGTGGAATAACACCTGCCATATAAGCACAACAGACGCTATCGGAACCATCATAGGACTTAAGAAAAATGTTCTGAACTGGCTCTTTCCCGGAATTTTCTGGTCGAGTATTATCGCAAGCAGCAACGAGAGCACAACCGCGAGCGGAACCGCTATTCCGGTGAACACCGCCGTGTTTTTAACTGCTCTCTTGAATGAATTGTTCTTCACAAGCTTTACAAAATTGTCAAACCACACCCACTCTTTTGTAACCGGGTTATCGACAAATGAATAGAAAATAACCACAAAAAACGGCAGCAGGAAGAACAACGTAACGCCTATGATACTCGGTGCAAGAAAAGGTGCCATCGAATGTTGTCCAAGCTTTCTCCGGCGCGGACGTTTGGCCCGCGCAGAAGTTCTCTTTTTCTCTTTCGGGAGCTTAAGCTCCCTCGACTTTTTCTTCATACTCATAATATACCCCATGCCGCCATCAGACGGCATAATTAGTAATAAAAATCGCTTTTGCGTATCTCTCTTTCATATACGCCCGCACAGCGTACAAAGTACCCCATAAAAATACCTGTCTATTAACGGTTCTCGTCTATATAGAGCTGTGCTCTTGACTGGATAATTCCCGCAATCTCCTGCGCACTCTTTTCTCCGTTAAAGTAGTAATCAGCTTCCTCAGTGATAATGTTGAGAAGAGAATCATCGTAGGATGACTCAGATGTAGCACCGTATACAATATCCCTTATCACCTGAGCCTCATCCTCTGTGAGAGGTCCTATCTCAATCTCCGTGTCATCATACCACCATGAGCTAACACTAGTGACATTGCCATCGTTGCTTGGATGTATTGCATCCTCAATCTTCTGCTCAAACGCAGCCTTGTTGACAGGCAAATTCCAGTCTAAATTTTTCTGTGCATCAGGTAAAAGGAATGTACGGATAAATGCCCATGCACCCTCCTTGTTCTTTGACTTGGCTGCTATACAGAATCTGTTGTTGAAGCCTACAACCGAACCTGAACCGTTGTTGGTAGGATATCCGATAAAGTTGACCGGCTCCTGATACAGCTTAGTATACAACTGGACATTATCAAAGCTTGACATATACACACTTGTAAGGAGAACCTTTCCGCTTCTTAGAAGGCTAGGAGTACTCTCGTCATTATCATAGTCATAATCTTTAGGGAACGTGTTGCACAGCTCAAGAAGTGAAATAAAATCATCTGTGTCAAACTTGCACTCGCCTGTCTCGCTGTCATAAAAGCTGTCCATGCTGTATGTCACCAAAGTGTTGAGACCACTGGTCTTTGTCATATACTGCATAAGCTGTGCATCCGGATGTGCCTTTGCAAGCTCCATGACATCCTTAAATGTCCAGCTCTTTCCGGAACCGACATCCGAAACCTTGCCTACAAGCGTCTGTACATAGAAAGACTCTGCAACACTGTAAAGCTTTCCGTCCACTGACAAAATATCAAGGATATTTGGTATAAAATCATCCCTGTTAAGGTCTGCATCATTGTCAATCAGGTCTGAAAGGTCTGCGAGAGCTCCCTTTGCAATAAGATTATTTACATCTATATTGTTGCTGTCAGCTATGAAGAAATCTCCCGCTGTTCCCGCTGCCACATCAGCCTGAAACTGTGTCTGTGCCTCATCCCAGTTAGAGGAATCATCATTTACATAAGTCTTAATGTTAATTCTGTACTCGTCGTTGGTTCTGTTGAACTTGATAACCTTCTCACGGGCGCTGTAATCCAGATTAAGCATAGCAAGAGTTATCTCCTTCTTCTGCTTAACAGAACTTGCAGGAACCTTCTTTACAGTTGCAAGCTCGATTGTCGTCTTTGTATCATCGCTTGAATAGTCGTATGTTGTCGACACTGCAACAAATGAACCATCATCTAATGCAGCAAAACCTGAAAGATTGCTTGTGTTGATATCACATGCAATCCAGTCTAATACCTCCTCCGATGTCTGTGCGTTCATGTCATACAGATAAAGCTTGGTAGAACTTACAATGTACAGCTTGCCATCTCCGGCAGGGAACACACTGTTTGAGCTATTATCAAATGACGGTGTGTTCTCAAGTGGTGTTCCAAGTGCCTTGGCATCCACATCAACCGGAGCAAGAGTCATTTCGTACTGGTCATTATAGTACATTGCAAGAATTGTTCCGTCACTTGTCGTAACCAATCCGTTAATCCAGTTGTCAAAATCAATCTTGAACTTCTGATTTCCGTTGCTGTCAATAACATACAATGAGTTGTCACCTGTGATATAGATATTTCCATCATTGTCACAAGCCGCATACTGAACATAGAAGCTTCCGGTGTCCTCCTCAATCTTCTTCTGAAGGTCGGCAAGTGATACCGTGGACTGTATGTTAAAATCCGCATCAAGCATCGCTATGTCGTATGATGAGTCAAGCTCGTATGCACCGCTGTCAATCTCATCCTGTGTAGGCTGGATATAGCGATATCTCACAGCCATGTATCCATCCTTATAAGTGGTGATACTCTGCACCGAGATGTTCTCATTCTCGCTGGTCTTATCACTATCCACAGCTATATCCTTGTCTGTCTGCTCCCCCGTAGCTGTGTCGATAGTGATAAGCTTCTGTGACATCTCATAAGTCACGCGGTCATACACCTGTCCCAAAAGCTGGAGCCTGCTGCCACTTGACATAACATCGCTCACATACTCAACGTCCGCCGAAACCTCCGAAAACGTAGGTGCATACACATCACCCGTAGGTGTCTCCGGCTCACCCGTTGTCTTACTGCAGCCTGCTATGCCAAAGCACATCGCCATGGTCAAAAGCAAAACTGCAACCTTCCTAAAATTCTTCATCCTTTTCATAATCAACCTCTCTTCCATGCTGCATTGTCTCCATCATTATGCCGCAGCCTCATAACAATGTGTTTGACCGGCGCATCTCCCTTACGCCTGTCGGTTATTGTATAAATAAAACACTCCCTCGCGTATTATCCGTTGTAGTACGCTTACATTGCTATGATATCATAGCAGACCCTGTTCGTCAATACTTAGAATTATTACATTTTTGTAACAAATCGCAAAACGAAGACACTCCCCGCTATCCCCGCAGCCATCGAAAGAAGTGCCCCCGCTATAGTCCATCTGGTTTTTGTGACCTTCACCGACATATAATAAATGCTTATCGTGTACATAAGCGTCTCGGTACTTGAAAGTATAAGTGCGGCCAACATCCCCTCGTATGAGTCAACGCCGCAGCTTTTAAATATGTCGAGCATGAGCCCCGTGGCTGCCGAGGATGAAAAAATCTTAATCACCGCAACCGGAACCACCTGCGCCGGAAATCCTATGTACTGCGTTCCCTTTCCTATAACGCTGCAAAAGGCATCTATCGCCCCGGATGCCCTTAAAACCCCCACCCCCACAAGAAGCCCTATAAGGGTCGGCAGAAGCTCCGCCGCTATCTTAAGCCCCCTTAGCGCCCCCTTTGTGAACTGCTCATACACCTTTGCCCCGGACATGACCGCCCATATAATGACAATAAAAATTATGATTGAGATAATCCCCTGCGCAACAACCCTTACCATGATGCTCCTAAAAACACGATTTCTACTACTATATTCATCCACACTCCAACTTATTATCATCCTATATACCAAAACAACCATACTAAAAAAGTGCATCTGTATCTCTACAAACGCACATTATCATTTCCGTGTTACATCAATGTTACATGTTTAATTTTTTCTCCATCTTTTTTTCACACACATAATCTTACAAAATATAATTGCCACAAGTGTACTTATACCCGTGGCGATAAGTGCTGGAAAAACTATCGCCGCGGGCTCAACCGCACCGTATGCCCTCCGGTATGCTATTATGTTTACGGGGATAAGCTGCAAGGATGATATATTCATCACAAGAAAAGTGCACATTTCATTTGATGCCGTGTCCGCGCGGTCAGGACGGTCTTTGCGGTTTAGCTTGTCAAGCTCCTCCATCGCCATAAGCCCCGGCCCTGTCGCACTCCACCCGGTTCCAAGAATATTCATGATAAAATTGAGGGTTATGTACTCTGCCGCCTTTTCTCCCTCCTCGCCCCTAAGCCCGGGAAAAAGCCACAGCACAACGGGTCTAAGCCACCTTGACAAAAGCCTCACAACACCGGCATTGTCGGCTATCTCCATAAGTCCGCACCACATGGCGACTATTCCTGCCATGGATATGACCAGCTCCACCGCCTGAACACAGCTGTCAAGCACCGCATCCGACACCGCCGAGATATTTCCCGACCACGCACCATACACTATTCCGATTAAAAGCATAAATGCCCAGATATAATTAAGCATACATTTTCACACAGGGAGAACGAACCATATCGCATTTATACACCGCGACAGCATATTTCCCATCAAATATTCTTGCTCAATTATATTCCGGGCATTTATACCTTATTACCTATTTTGACAATGATAACAAATCAGCAAAACTCATTCCACCTCATAAATTAAGGAGGGTGCAGCTATAACAAAAGTTAAGCCGACATTGTATAATCAATGCTTCTTTCTGTACTTCTCTCCAAGATTTACGATTGTTCCGTCTGCTTCCTTCACATCAATCTTGTCGAGCTGTTTTCTAAAGTTGGCTCTGAAGTTGGCTATATATTTTCCTCGAAGCTCTGTCTGCTCCATAGCCTCCTCCTCGGTCAAACCCTCTTTTTTTGACTTGTGCGCAAGCTCATTTATGCGCGCAATCATTTTGTCAAGTTCCTGTTCTGTCATATATTTCCTCTTTTCTAAACCTCCGCGGACATGATAAGCTCCATGTCCCCGCCAAGCTCAATACTGTCACATTCTTTTGCAATTATGAAGTGGTCGCCTTTTTTGACTGCCACGCCGTTGACATCTCCTCTTCCGTCAACAACACTAACAAGAAGGTAATCTGCCTCAAAGTCCTTCTTCCGCGACAGTCTCAAAGAAGGCTTTCCACAATGAAGTGCATCTGCATCATGTGACGTTTGTGTTTCACTGCCATCGCCGGAAAAAGCTCCATTATCCACAACCAGCTTCCATACCCTGTAATATGCACTTTTCTCCATCAAGACAGGCTTATTTTTCTCCACAACGGCAAAATTGTGGATGCTGTCCTGCGCCGGAGAAGCCGGAGCACTTATTACATCAATCGACTTTTCCACATGAAGCTCTCTCTTCTTTCCGTTAGAAAGACGGTCATAGTCATATACACGGTATGTAATATCACTGTTCTGCTGTGTCTCAAGGAGCATGACACCCGCCTTGATTGCGTGAACCGTTCCCGGCACGATGGACACAAAATCGCCCTTTCTCACAGGCACCTCGCGGATAAATTCACTCCATCTTCCCTCGTGTATCATCTTCGCGCACTCCTGTCCATCCTTCGCATTGTGCCCCACAACCAATGTTGCACCCTCCGGGCAGTCGAGTATGTACCAGCACTCCGTCTTTCCAAGAGACCCATTCTCATGTACCTTTGCATAATCGTCGGACGGATGAACCTGAATGCTCAAGTCAGCCTTCGCGTCTATTATTTTTGTAAGAAGCGGAAATACACCGTCAACCTTGTCCTTTCCGAACACCTCCGGGTGCTCACTCCAGAGCTTTGAAAGCTTCATTCCCGCATATTTGCCGTTTTTGACGGTGCAATCGCCGTTTGTGTGAGCGCTTATTCCCCAGCACTCACCGGTGTCGTCCCCCGGAATATCGTAACCGAACTCCGTTGCCAGACGGTTTCCGCCCCATATCATCTCCTTGAAAACCGGCTCAAGAAAAATTAAACCTTTGTCACCCATATAACCCTCCATGCCACTGTTTTTCAGTGACTTAAACAATAACGAAAAATGTGCTTTTTACATTCTTCCTGTCTAAAACATTAAAATATATTCTTTCACGCTACCCAAATCAGCAGTTTTTAATGCCTGTAATAATTTATAAGACATCCATCAAGTATTATCTGTCTCTCGTCGTCGGTGAGCTCACCAATCTTCAATGTGAACTCGACAAGCTTATCCTTTACAACATAAGCCTTGACCTGTGACAATTTGTCCTTTATAGCCGCAGCAGCACCCGGAATAAAAATAAAGTCACCGTTCTTAAACGGAAGCTCGCCCTCATCGATTATAAATGGGATAAGCCCCCAGTTGATAAGATTTGAGCGGTATCTCTTGGTTGCATACTCGTTTGCGATGTTTGCAAGACCGCCGAGCACTCTCTGACAGGAAGCCGCCTGCTCGCGCGCCGAGCCGTCGCCCGGCTTTACGGCAAAAATTGTGCTTCCTATTTCAGTCTGTGAAACCTCAAGGTCAGGGTACTCTGCCTTGATTATGTTAAACGCATGTTTAACCTCCTCGTTAGCATCCATCGGGCATGCTCCGCTTCTTCTTGCCTCCTCTGCCGCCCTCATCTCCTTTGCAAGACCCACATAAGCCGGGTCTTTTCTTGAGAGCGTGAACTCCGCAAGACCAAGAGGATTTGAGCGGTATGAGGATGTCTCACCCGACGGAATAAGCTCGTCTGTGGTCGTCACAGGGTCATGTATCTCAGACACAACCTTTAAAAGAATGTTGTCGGTGAGCGCAACCTGCTCCGGCCAGTCCTTTATATTAGGGCCGAACTTAATCTCAACCGATGGGTCAGCCACACCCTTGCTGTCAAACACCCTGTTCTCATATATTGTCTTGTCAAAATGGTATGTAGGATTTGTAAATTCCACATCCACATCAGTAGCCGCTGTAAGATAGCCCTTGTTAGCCGCTGTAGCCGCGATTGAGCGCGCATCCATAAGAGCAACAGATGCAATCTGACCGTTTTGAAGCTTTGAGCCCTCGCGGTTAGGGAAGTTGCGCGTTGAGTGGCGGATGCTGAACGCATTGTTGGCAGGAGTATCGCCCGCGCCAAAGCAAGGTCCGCAAAATGCCGTCTTCACAATCGCACCTGTCGTCATAAGGTCTGCGAGTCTTCCGTTTCTTGCAAGCTCCGCATATATAGGGGTGCTCGCCGGATATATGCTCAGTGTAAACTCGTCAGAACCGATGCTCTTACCCTTTAATATATCAGCCGCGGCACAGATATTCTCAAAGCCGCCGCCCGCACAGCCGGCTATTATTCCCTGCTCTACATAGAGCTTTCCGCCTCTTACTTTGTCCTTCAAGGTAAAAGGAACCTTGTTGTCGAGGCTGACAGCCGCGCGCTTTTCCACATCGTCGAGAATGTCCATAAGGTTGGCATTTAACTCCCCGATGGTGTACACATTGCTCGGATGGAAAGGCATGGCAATCATAGGCTTGATTGTGCTCAAATCCACATAGACAACGCCGTCATAGTATGCCACGTCTCCCGGATTTAACTCGCTGTAGCACTCGCCGCGCCCATGCACCTCGTAAAATTCCTTAATCTTGTCATCCGTTCTCCATATGGATGAAAGACAGGTTGTCTCAGTCGTCATGACATCTATTCCAATTCTAAAATCCGCGCTGAGGTTTGAAACGCCGGGGCCTACGAACTCCATAACCTTGTTCTTGACATAGCCATTGCCAAACACTGCCCCGATTATCGCAAGCGCAACGTCCTGCGGGCCGACACCCTTCATCGGCTCACCCGTTAGGTAGATTGTAACAACGCCCGGCATTGCGACATCGTAAGTCTTGTTTAAAAGCTGCTTTGCAAGCTCTCCGCCGCCCTCTCCGATAGCCATCGTTCCAAGCGCGCCGTAACGTGTATGTGAGTCAGAGCCGAGTATCATCGCTCCACATTCAGCCAGCATTTCCCTCGCGAACTGGTGGATAACTGCCTGATGAGGAGGAACATACACACCGCCGTACTTTTTTGCACAGCTAAGTCCGAACATATGGTCGTCCTCGTTTATCGTACCGCCCACCGCACAAAGACTGTTGTGACAGTTGGTCAAAACGTAAGGCATAGGAAATTTTTCAAGTCCCGATGCTCTTGCAGTCTGTATAATTCCGACAAATGTAATATCATGTGATGTAAGCTTGTCAAATCTGATTTTGAGCTTATCCATGTTATCTGCTGTATTGTGCTTCTCCAAAATTGAATAAGCGATGGTTTCCTTTGCGGCATCATCCTTTGACACTTCACGACCTGTCTTTGACTTGATGACAGCCGCCGCCTCAGGTCCATCCTCAACAACCTCTTTTCCGTTTAAAAGCCATGCTCCGGCAGTGCCTAACTTAATCATACACATCCTCTTCCCGCGCTGACAACGCTTTTTACTTTATATTAATCTTCTTCCTGTGAATTTTTTAAATTCTGACCTTCCTCATGCGAAGCATTGCCATCCTCTGCATCCGCACACTTTGCAATCTTCTCCTCCGTCCAGCGCAGAATGTCGTTATAGACCTCCTCCTTGCCGAACTCGTTGAGAATTTCATGCCTCATCTTAGGATATATCTTCACCTGTACATCTTCTATTCCTGCCATCTTGTACTGCTCGTAGGTTTTTAGCACACCCTCGCCGTACTGACCGACAGGGTCTTCCGCACCCGACAGAATATATATAGGAAGCTCCTTTGGAACTTTTCTTGCGGTTTTGTCATCACAGTCCTCCCTGACAAGGGTTAAAAGCGCCTTAAATCCATCGACAGTGAAAATAAAATCACACAGCGGGTCATTTTTAAAATCGTCTACAACCTTGTCATCCCGGCACATCCAGTCGCTCTCAGTGCGCGGATTGTCAATTTTTGAACAATATTTGCCAAAACCAAGCTCCGTCAGGAAATCACTTCTGTGCCTCTCGCCTCTAAGCTTTCCTACCAAGCCCGCAACCATAAGACCTGCTCCCGTCTCAGCCGGAGTCTGGAAACCCGTCCCGAGAATGAGACACGCATCCACATCATCGCCATACACCGAGATAAATCTTCTCGTGATATAGCTTCCCATGCTGTGCCCGAGAATGATGTACGGGACAACCGGATAAAGCTCCTTCATATGCTTTTGCAGCCTGTGCTCATCCTTCACAAGAAGGTGCGCCCCGTTCTCGCCAATATATCCAAAATCTGTTGGAGTAGCCGCCGTCTTTCCATGTCCAAGATGGTCGTCACCCACCACAAGGTAGCCATTGTCCGCCATAAAACGCGCAAAGTCATCGTACCTCTCAACGCGCTCCGCCATACCATGCACGATATGGAGCACAGCCTTCACAACGCCATCCTCTGGCGACCACTCAACCGTGTGAACGCGGTTTGCCCCGTCACAGGACTTAAAATAAAACTCTCTCTTATTCGCCATTCCCCGCTCCCTTCTGCACAACTATCTCTTAATCTCATACTCCTGTCTCATGAGATTGTAGATTGACTTCTTGTCATCAATAATGTTGAAATCGCCATGGATTGTGTGCTTGATTACCGACGTTGCGACAGCAAAATCAACTATATCCTTTGGCTCCATCTTCTCCATAAGCGCATAGATAAGACCGCTCGCAAACGCATCACCGCCGCCCACGCGGTCGAGGATGTTAAATCTGAATGTCTTGCTCTCGTAGGTCTCACCGTTGTACCACAAAAATCCCTTCAAGGAGTTCTCGCTTCCCGTGTGCACATAGCGCACATGGCGCGCTATAGCCATGAAATCATATCTCTTGTGAAGTTCCTTAAATATCTTATCCTGCTCCTTGAACGAAGGCTGCATGCTGAGTCCGTCCTTCATATCCTTGCCGTCAGGCCCGACAAGGTTAAGAGGTTCTATTCCGATAAGCACATCCACATAAGGAAGATAGCTTGTTATGCAGTCCCTTGCCTCCTGCCAGCCCCAGAGCGCACTTCTGTAATTTCCGTCAAAGCTCACAATCATGTCAAGCTCCTTAGCCGCCTTTAATGCCATCATAATCATGTCACGGCAGTTCTGTGAGAGCGCCGGTGTAATTCCGCTAAGATGCAGCCAGTCAAAATCCTTTAACAGTTCCTTAAAATCTATCTGTGAGTAGTCATATGTCGCAAATGATGAGTTCGCCCTGTCATATATTACCTTTGAAGAACGCACAGCATAGCCCTCCTCGAGATAATATATTCCGAGACGGTTCCCGGCATAGATTGCCTTAGACATATGTACATCGTTTGAGCGCAGGAAACGTATCGCGGACTTGCCAACCGAGTTAGGCGGCACAACCGTAAAAAGCGTGCTGTCAACGCCCATGTTGGAAAGACCTGCCGCAACATTCGCCTCAGCTCCTCCGTAATTTATCGTGTACGAATTTGCATACGGATTTTTTCAAAGTTAGGAGGTGACAAACGTAACAATACCTCTCCAATCGTGATAAACTTGATATCCTTAATGTCTTTTAAAATCTTTTTAGCCATAAGATTACCTCCATCTTTATTTTTGCTGCATAATTTTTTTGTTTATTAGTCGTTCTTTGCCTTCCCGCCAATTCCCATTCCTGGCGGCTTATTGCACTACTTCCAGTTGTCATTCACATCCCCAAGACGATGCTCAATGTCGTAATAAGGCTTGTGCCAGCCGACATACTTGTAAGCCGGACGGATAATCTTGCCCTTGTTTACAAGCTCCTCAAGACGGTGCGCACTCCAGCCCGATATACGCGAAATCGCAAATATAGGTGTGAATAATTCCTCCGGTATTCCAAGCATAGTATATACAAAACCACTGTAAAAATCCACGTTGGCGCAGATAGGCTTGAACAGTCTTCTTCTCTGTGCAATCAGCCTGCCCGCTATGCGCTCAATGCGGTCAAGAAGCTCAAACTCCCTTGTAAGCCCCTTCTCCTCTGAAAGACTCTTCGCATACTTCTTTAAGATAACCTCTCTAGGGTCGGACAGGGTATACACGGCATGACCCATACCATAGATAAGACCTGCGCCGTCAAACGCCTGCTTGTCGAGAATTTTTGCGAGATATTCCTCTATCTCAGCCTCATCCTCCCAGTTCTTTACATTCTCCTTGATGTTCTCAATCATGCGTGTAACCTTCAAGTTGGCACCACCATGCTTAGGACCTTTTAGCGATGCGATGGACGCTGCGATAGCCGAATATGTGTCAGTTCCGGATGATGTGACAACATGTGTCGTAAATGTGGAATTATTACCACCGCCATGCTCTGCATGAAGCACAAGTGCAACATCCAGAACCCTCGCCTCAAGCTCCGTATATTTGCCGTCAGGTCTTAACATACGAAGAATATTCTCAGCCGTCGAGCAGTTCTTGTCAGGATTGCGGATTAAAAGAACGTCATCCATCTTGAAATGGCGATACGAATGATATGCGTAAACCGAAATTATAGGCATTTTTCCGATAAGCTGCAAAGACTGGCGCAGCACGTTGGCCGGAGAAATGTCCTCAGGGTTGTCGTCATAAGAATAGAGCGTGACAATGCTCTTTAAAAGGGCATTCATGATGTTGGCACTCGGTGCCTTCATAATGACATCGCGCACAAAATGTCCCGAAAGCTCCTGAAGCTCGGACAGAATACCGATAAATCTCTCAAGCTGCTCTGCCGTCGGCAGCTCACCAAACAAAAGCAGATATGTGGTCTCCTCAAAGGCATATCTTCTGCCGTTTAGACCCTCAATCAAATCTGCCACATTATACCCCTGATAGTACAATTCACCGTCAATAGGTGTCTTGACACCATCTATGGATTTATATGAGACGACATCGGAAATCTCAGTAAGTCCGGTAAGAACACCCTTACCATTTGCATCTCGAAGCCCTCTCTTTACATCATATTCCTCGTACAAATCAAGATTGATTGCACCGGAGGTCATACAATATTTTACAAGCTCCTCGAATTCTGCATTATGCTTCTCATCAAGAGCCATCATTTCATGATTATTCATGGTACTGCCCCCTTTGAACTTTAATACATTAAAGATTACAACAATTTTGTTAAAAAAGCAATCATTACTTGTTATCGCTTGAATGATGGCAGTCATTTTGATATAATAAGACATCGCGCATTATTATTGTGGGTACTAAAATATGTGGACATTGATTTTATGCATAATATTCACATTTTATGCAAAAATAATTCAGAAAATATCATGCAAGGATACTATCCCCCATTATTGAAAATATATGCCCCATAATCATTTTTGAAAGGAAGTAATAATAACATGAATATCATCTTATTATCCGGCGGTTCAGGACAGCGCCTTTGGCCACTCTCAAACACAGTGCGCTCAAAGCAGTTCATACCTCTTCTAAGCAATGAGAAAGGTGAACCGGAGTCCATGGTTCAGCGAGTTTACCGCCAGATTACAACTGTAGACCCTGATACCAACGTGGTCATAGCAACCGGCAAGCGTCAGGTCGGAACGATAAAGCATCAGCTTGGAAACAAGGTTTCCATCTGTGTCGAGCCGTGCAGAAGGGACACTTTCCCTGCCATAGCCCTCGCAAGCGCATTCTTGGCGAGCGTCAAAAATGTCGACCCGGATGAGCCTGTCGTTGTATGCCCGGTTGACCCTTATGTAAACTTGGATTACTTTGAGGCGGTAAAAAAGCTCTCCGAGCTTGCCGCTGACGGACAGTCAAATCTGTCACTCCTTGGAATATCCCCTACATTTCCAAGCTCAAGCTACGGCTACATTATGCCGGAGAGCAAGGACAACGTAAGCCGCGTGAGCCGCTTTATCGAGAAGCCTGATGAGACTGCGGCAGCAGAATATATCGAGCAGGGTGCTCTCTGGAACGGCGGCGTGTTCGCATACAAGCTCTCATACCTTCTCGACATATCAAGAAAAATGTTAGGAAGCGCCGATTACCAGACACTCTACGACAATTATGAGAACCTTACCAAGATTAGTTTTGACTACGCCGTTGTTGAGAAGGAAAAAAATATACGCTGCCTTCGCTTTTCAGGTCAGTGGAAGGATGTCGGTTCGTGGGATGCCTTCACAGATGTTATGGACAGCAAGGCAATCGGAGATGTACAGATGGCGGACTGCACCAACACAAATGTAATCAACCAGCTTGACCTCCCTGTCATCTGCGTAGGTCTCAAAGATTTGGTTGTATCTGTAGGCTGTGACGGTGTTTTAGTGTCCGACAAGTCAAAAAGCAGCTCCATAAAGCCTTATGTAGACAAGCTTGACCCGATGGCAAGATTTGAGGAGAAGGCGTGGGGAAGTTTCACAATTCTAGACATACAGCCCGAGTCACTCACAATCAAGATTATACTCCATCCG
Source organism: Eubacteriales bacterium (assembly GCA_050874385.1). GTDB lineage: Bacteria > Bacillota > Clostridia > Lachnospirales > Lachnospiraceae > CAG-882. Next base: position 22,467 of record JBNMKO010000013.1, on the reverse strand, counting down.
GGCAATGAGCTTAAATATCACAGCCACGAGCACCGCGACGAGGTGTGGACTGTGCTGTCCGGCACAGGATATGCGATTGTGGACGATGTGCGCCGCGATGTAAAAGCCGGCGATGTAATCACGCTCCCTGTCGGCTGCCGCCACACAATCCACGCAAAGAGTGAATTGCAGGTCATTGAAGTTCAGACCGGAGCGATACTCGATGTCGAGGATAAAATCAGGTACTAATTAAAAAACAAATGCGTGGCACTTTTATGCCACGCATTTGTTCTACACTATTTCTACACTATTTTTTACACTATCTGCTCAACTTTCCAAAGCACATTAATCAGCTCCCTGTTAATGCGCTCAATTGTGTCCTTGACTTCATTGTAAAAATGTGTGTCACTGCGATTATTGCCGCGAACCAAAGTATACGCCTCTGAAAGCCTATGTATATTTTCAAGAAACTCTTCCGAAAAATATTCTGAGAAAATCGTTTTCCACTCCTCATTTATTATCCTGCAAAAATCCACCAGGTTCATCCGCAAAATTGTGTCATCCGATACGGCACACCCAAAGTTATCCTCGTCTCCAGCATCAGCCTCCGCACAGTCATCGCCCACCTCCACACTACACAAATCACTGCTATTTTCCTTCCACCACAACACTCCGTACATGCTCGTCATAAGTCCTGCCACGACACGCCTTGTGGTGTTCTCAACCCTGTGCATATCAGGAAACAACAGCATATTGAGCATATCACTGTACGCATCGATAACCCTCACAAACACTCCCCAGTCACCGCCAATGCACTGTTCAATAAGCTGTGTGAGCTTTGTGAGATACTCATCCCCTACGCTCATTATGTAAGTCTGCGAGACTATATTAACCCTGAGTTCTATCCCTGTATCTCTCTCAAAGAAATCCATATTTATGTACCATGTATACGATATTCCGCATATTGAATTGCTGTACATAATCTCGTACGATATCCTTCGTCCATCACCGTGTGGAAGCTGTGTAACCTTTTTGGTAAAGGCAGGCTCTGACAGCATATCCCCCACCATATTGTTATCTTGAAGACAACTGCTGACATTTTCCACATAATGGGTATAACCATTGAGCTGAGTTCTGCATTTTGTGGCTACATATCTTACCAAACAACTATCCATACTTCATTTCTCCGTAAACAATATATTATTAAAAGCTTTTATGTACTATTATCGCATATTTTGATACAAAAGTAACCTGCCAAATCTGTCAAATTTCATTTTTGACAGATTTGGCAGGTCACAGCACATAATAATACATTTATAATTAATAATGTTCAGGGAAGGAATTTAAGAGATTTTCCCCTTATTTTACCGACATCCTTCCCTGCAACCCAAAAGTATTACATATGCTAAACCTATTATCTCTATTTAAACACAATTAAGTATGTTAAAATCAGGAGGTCATATTTTTATGAAGAAGAATTTATTATCAAAGCTTTGCAGATCCGTTGCCGTGCTTGGAGCATGCCTTACACTTATTATTACCGTACTTCCATCAGGCATATTTATATTTGAACATGATTCTGACACAAACAGCGTTTCTACATATAGAGCATTTTCTGATGATGAATTAGAGGATATTAAAAATCCTTAATACCATTTATGTAAGCGCATAAGCTATAAAAATAGAGTTTATAATTTTGTATACATTCTATTTTTGTAGCTTTAATGAAAAAAATTTATATTTTGAATTTTTATTTGACATTTCTGTAAGCACCATACACCTTCTAACTTCTTCATCCCAATCAATTTCTCTATGCTGATTAATATTTTTCTGCATACGTTGTTTATCATTCCATAGCATACCATACATAACCATAGGTGCTATTGTTATTCTTCTATTCAGAAGTGTATTATAAAGTATATTTTTCTCTATACTGTCCGATTTATCATACTCACCTATATCTCCCATATAACTTGCCACGGGATGCATCACAAACTCATACATGCTCAAATTATTGTTAATATTTTTCTCTGTATGCAAGTACAAACTGCTAAGTACTTTACAACATTGCACCACTTCTATATTACTGCTATCCTTAACTGATAATATATTAGTCATACAGGAAAGTTCTTCATTTGTAAGATATTTTTCTCCATCTTTTACAGCCAGTTCATACGGCAATGTGCATCCTAACGCCTCCTTTATACGTTCAATAAAGTCATGTCCAAGCAATTCACCTTTCTTGCGTTCAATACACGCTTTAATTCTAAGCATTAGCTGTCTGTTTTGCGGCATAGACATTTCATCATAGTCTTTAATCTCTTCAAATATATTCTCAAGCTTGCCAATTTCCCTGTTAATAAGCAACAATCGCATATGTGAAAACGCTTCCTGCATACCGACATCCGAACTGATCAGCTCCGTGCGATTAAACTCACCCGACAATCCAAGTCTCTCCAAAAGCTTATGTACAATCGCGCTTCTCGGCTTTGCTATTTTCTTTTCAATTCTGCTCACTGTGCGCTCAGAACATATTCCATCGCAAAGAGTTTTCATGCTCATATTCAGCATATCTCTTCTAATTCTGATTACATCCTCAATGCAGTATACTTCCATGTCAACATAGATATAACAATAATCAACCATTTTCTCCGGTATGTCAAAGCGGCTGTATATTTCTCTGAAAGTCTTTCTCACATTAAAACACCATATATATTGTCTGTCCGGCGGAAATTTATCTGTATTTCCATAATTTTTTGCATAGTCCTTGTCTATAATGCTGCCGTCAGAAACATTTTCCTCCAATTCCTTGCGGCTGCACAAAATAAATTCATTTTTTCTTGATAGCAAATCCATTTTCATATCAAGAAGCTCACAAAGGTAAAATGAGCGCAGCGCATGTCTCAAATCTTCTATAGCTTTTGTAGCATGGGCAAGCAGACGCTCAATCTGCTTATCACTTAGCACTTTATCGTTGATGCTATGAAGGTACAGATAATACACAGCCTTTGGATACACCTTTGCCCTTGCCAGATTTGTGAGACTTTTGCTGTCGATATAGTTTATAATATGATTTAGAAAAGTTATCGCTTTCGCACCTGGCTGATATCTTCCGTACTCAATGAGCAAATTAAGTTCCTCAACCGAAAATCTCCTGTTATTGAAAAATTCGCGCAGACCCTGATTTTTCTCAAACCCCTTGACCGTCTGACGAAGTGCATTTGCAAATAATGTCCTCATCTCCTTGTCAGATGCATTTTGAAAGCGCCGTATCTGTGCTTTCATTGCAAGATAAAACTGCATTTCAAGTATTGCATCCAAATCTTCCACTGACTTTGTGCGCTCACCAAGCCTGTTGTCAACAAACATCTCTTCAAGAAGCCTATCCGCATCGTCAATCTTCTCCTGCTGTATAAGACTTATTATGCGCTGTCTTACTTTCCACCGCTCGTACTCATCAGAAAACACCATATTTTCAAAATTTTCTGATGCCACACCCAATCTTCCAAGCAGTCTGTCCTGTATAAGCTTACCGACTTCTCTCTCACCATTCTCTATACGGCTCATCACACTGACATCGCAGATACCTTCACATATCACGCTCATGGAAATGTTGTCCTTGCGCCTAAGCTCCATAAGATATCTGCCAAATTCATAACTGTCATACACCATCCCAAACTACCTCATGTGTGAAAACTACTATCCTTCACCGTGTCAACCTCCCAAAACGCCCTTTTCATGCTGACACTCAACATCATCAACTAAACATTTGATTAATTATAACACAACAAAATAAAAAAGACTACATACCAGACGGATACATAGTCTTTCTTAACCTCTTCTTTAATTTAAGTTTTATATAACTTTTATTTAACATTTTTTATGATACAAGCACTGTTCGGGCTTATATATCACTCGCACATATAGCCTTTTTTCCTGATTACATCAATCACGCTCTCTACATACTCAGCGCATATCTCGTCCGTCTCAGCCTCAACCATAACACGCACAAGAGGCTCTGTCCCCGACTCGCGCACAAGAATACGCCCCGAGTTTCCGAGACTGTCCGCCACAGCCTTAACTGCTGCCTGAACATCCTCATCATCCTGAGCTGCGCGCTTGTCCGTAACCCTCGCATTTTTTAAAACCTGCGGATAAATTGAAAGACCATCGCAAAGCTCGCTCATCTTCTTCTTTTTTGCCATCATGACTTCCATCATTTTAAGGCTGGTGAGGATGCCGTCTCCCGTGGAGGCGTACTTTGAAAAAATGATATGACCGGACTGCTCTCCACCTATTCGGCAGCCGTTCTCACACATATATTCATAAACATACTTGTCACCCACAGCGGTCTTTGCATAGTCAATTCCCACCTCGTCAAATGCCTTGTACAAACCGAAGTTGGACATAACGGTGGTTACAACCGTGTTGTTGTCAAGCTTTCCTCTCTCCTTCATATACTTTCCATATATGTATAGGATATGGTCGCCTGTTATGACATTTCCCTTCTCGTCAACACAAAGACACCTGTCCGCATCTCCGTCATAGGCAAATCCCACATCAAGCCCGTTCTCCACAACAAGTTTCTGTAATCCCTCAATATGAGTTGAACCTGCATTCATGTTGATGTTGGTTCCGTCAGGGTTCGCATTTATAACATAAGTCTTTGCACCGAGCGCATCAAACACGGACTTTGCAATGTTCCATGCACTTCCGTTGGCACAGTCAAGTCCCACCTTCATACCCTTAAAAGAGTACATGCCCAGTGAAATAAGGTATCCCATATATCTGTTGCGTCCCGCAACATAATCAACAGTGCATCCTATTCTGTCCTTGTGCGCATAAGGGATTTCCTCATAACGCTCACCGAAAACTTCAAGTCTGCCGTCAATATATGCCTCGACAAGCTCGATGGTCTTCTCATCCATCTTCTCGCCCTGACCATTTATAAGCTTAATTCCATTGTCATAGTATGGATTATGGCTGGCAGAAATCATAATACCACAGTCAAAGCTGTCCGTCCTTGCCACATACGCAACAGAAGGTGTTGTCGTAACATGAAGCAGATACGCATCCGCGCCCGAAGCCACAAGACCGCCCACCAAAGAATACTCAAACATATAACTTGAACGCCTTGTATCTTTTCCGATTACAATCTTTGCAGGAGTGTCATCCCCATTTCTCTTTCTAAGCTCACCGTAATACCAGCCCAAAAATCTTCCCACCTTAAACGCGTGGTCTGCTGTAAGATTTACATTAGCCTCACCGCGAAAACCATCTGTGCCAAAATACTTTCCCATAATATTCTCCATTCCGCCGCCATATAACGGCATAAATAGTAATTAAAAACGCTCTTTTTTGCGTTTTATTGCATAATACACATAGAACATATTAACAGATGTATTTTTCTGATTTATATGCCATATTCACACTATAATATCATATTCCAAAAAAATCCTTTAATGCCAAAAAACGTGCGTTTTGATTATATCAAAGCGCACATTCTTTGTAAACATAAAAAATGTAATTTAAACTTGCAAGCTACTTTTATAAATACACATTGCCACTAAATACATTCAATGTTAAAATTAATGTATCATAATTGTATATCGCAAATATATGTCGGCATATACTCTTACCATATTTTTTATAAATACTTTAAGTAACCCGCAAAACACAATTTCTTATTGAAATGATTATAAGCTTATTTACATAGATATATTAAGATAAGGAGGCAAATCTTGAATAAGGAACTTAAACTATTGCCCGTTGGCGTTGAAAATTTTAGGGAAATCCGAAAAAACAATTTTTACTATATTGATAAGACGGCTCTGATTGAAAAGCTGCTAAACACTTGGGGAAAAGCCAATCTTTTCACAAGGCCAAGGCGCTTTGGAAAATCTCTGAACATGAGTATGCTAAAATATTTTTTTGAATATGGATGCGATAAAACCTTATTTGACGGATTATATATATCCCATAATAAAGACCTTTGTGATAAATATATGGGCAAATTTCCCGTCGTGCACATAAGCCTTAAAAGCGTAAACGCAGATACATTTGAGTCTGCCAAAATCCGCCTCGCAAAAGTAATAAACGAGGAAGCCCGCCGGTTACAGTTTCTATTACAAAGTGACATGCTTTCAGATATTGACAAGGCTTTATTTAGACCCCTTCTTGACAATAAAATGGAGCAGGACACTCTTGAATACAGCATCCGCGAACTGACTGAACTTTTAAACAAGCACTACAACAGGCAGGTTATCGTTCTGATTGATGAATATGATGTTCCTTTGGCAAAAGCTAACGAGCATGGTTACTACGACGAGATGACCTCCCTGATAAGAAATCTTTTTGAAAATGCCCTTAAAACCAATGACAATCTGTATTTTTCCGTTCTCACAGGATGTCTGCGCATTGCCAAGGAAAGTATTTTTACAGGACTTAATAATTTTAAAGTCTACTCTATTACTGCAACCTCTTTCGATGAATATTTCGGATTTACTGACAAAGAAATAAGAGAACTTCTTGAATATTATAACCAGACAGAAAACTATGAAACCATCAAAGAATGGTATGATGGGTATCGCTTTGGCAATGTCAATGTATATTGCCCGTGGGATGTTATATGCTACTGTTCAGACCTCATTGACAATCCCAAAAAGAAACCTGAAAATTACTGGCTTAATACAAGCAGCAACAGCGTAATATATCATTTTATAGACAATATATCCGGTCACCACCATATGACCAAAGCCGAACTTGAGGAGCTTGTAAACGGCGGCACTGTTCAGAAGGAAATATGCACTGAACTCACATATAAAGACCTGTACTCAACGGATGATAATATATGGAGTGCATTATTTATGACGGGATATCTCACTGAGCGCGGTGAACGTGATGGCAATAGGTATAATCTTGTCATTCCGAATAGGGAAATAAGAAATATTATCACAGAACATATTTTAACTCTTTTTAAAGAGCAAATTAAAAAAGATGGTACAACTTTAAGCGCTTTCTGCCTTGCATTGTCAACCGGAAATGCCCCAAAAGTTGAACAGATATTCACAGCTTACATGAATAAAACCATAAGTGTGCGCGATACATTTGTCAGAAAACCAACAAAGGAAAATTTTTATCATGGAATACTGCTTGGCATTGTTGGATTTAAGGACGGTTGGACTGTCAAATCAAACAAGGAATCCGGCGATGGTTTCAGCGATATAATGATACGAATTGATGACTCCAATATTGGCATTATAATTGAAGTTAAATATGCCGAAGATGGTCAATTACTCACTGAATGTCAAAAAGCTCTCAAACAGATTGTCAAAAACAATTATACTGCCGAAATGAAAGAAAGCGGAATCCATTCAATTTTTAAGTATGCCATTGCATGCAACAGAAAAAAGTGCAAGGTACTTATGGAAAAAGAATAAAGTCCACCATATCACGCGATATGGTGGACTTGTAGTCTACCTCTCCGCTCTCATAGGGTTGTTAAGGAAATCCTCGTAGGAAAGTCTTATTCCGTCCTCAAGCTCTGTCTTGTATGTCCAGCCAAGCTTTGTAGCCTTTGACACATCGAGAAGCTTTCTAGGTGTGCCGTTAGGCTTTGAGGCATCCCAGCGTATCTCACCTGTGTAACCGATTACCTTTGCCACAAGCTCCGTGAGCTCCTTTATTGTCAGTTCCTTGCCCGTTCCGGCATTTACAGTCTCATTGCCGCTGTAGTTGTTCATAAGGAATACGCAGAGGTTTGCAAGGTCGTCAACGTAGAGGAACTCTCTAAGCGGACTTCCATCGCCCCAGCATGTAACATAAGGAAGGTTCTGCTCCTTAGCCTCGTGAAATCTTCTGATAAGAGCCGGAAGTACATGGCTGTGTGTAGGATGATAGTTGTCATTCGGACCATAAAGGTTCGTAGGCATAACTGATATATAATCCGTTCCATACTGCTTGTTTAAAAACTCGCAGTACTTGAGACCCGATATCTTTGCAAGCGCATAAGCCTCATTTGTCTTTTCAAGCTCGGATGTCAAAAGACAGCTCTCAGGCATAGGCTGCGGTGCCATTCTAGGATAGATACATGAGGAGCCGAGAAACTCAAGCTTCTTGCAGCCGTTCTGCCATGCCGAGTGAATTACATTCATCTCGAGAGTCATGTTGTAGTACATGAAATCGGCAAGCGCCTCCTGATTTGCCACGATGCCGCCAACCTTCGCCGCCGCCAAAAATACATACTCCGGCTTCTCCTGGGCAAAAAACTTCTCAACATCCTCCTGTCTGCAAAGGTCAAGCTCCTTGTGTGTCCTTGTGATTATGTTCTCATAGCCCTGTCTCTTTAGTTCTCTGACGATTGCCGAACCGACCATTCCGCGATGTCCGGCTACATATATCTTTGCATTTTTTTCCATCATAACTTTTTCCTCACATTATTACTTGATAAGCTGCTTCTCTCTCTTTGCAAGCTCCCTGTCGTGCTCTGCCATTATCTTTACAAGCTCCTCGTAAGAAGTCTTCTGTGGGTTCCATCCAAGAACAGACTTAGCCTTTGCCGGATTTCCCCAGAGATTGTCAACATCGGTAGGACGGAACCACTGTGGATTTACACATACGAGCATCTTGCCTGTAGCTACATCATAGCCCTTCTCGTCAACGCCTGTTCCCTCCCAGCGAAGTGTAATTCCGTTAGAAGCAAATGCCTTCTCCGTGAAGTCTCTCACTGTGTGCTGCTCTCCTGTGGCAATGACAAAATCCTCCGGCTTTTCCTGCTGCATAATAAGCCACATGCACTCCACATAGTCCTTTGCATAGCCCCAGTCTCTGAGTGAGTCCAGATTTCCAAGCTCAAGATGATCCTGAAGTCCCTCGGCAATTCTTCCCGCTGCAAGTGTAATCTTTCTTGTGACAAAATTCTCGCCGCGGCGCTCTGACTCATGGTTGAAAAGTATACCGTTTACCGCAAACATGCCGTAAGCCTCACGGTACTCCTTAATCATCCAGAAACCGTACTGCTTTGCAATCGCATAAGGGCTGTATGGATGGAAAGGTGTTGTCTCAGACTGCGGAACCTCCTCAACCTTGCCGTAAAGCTCGGATGTAGATGCCTGATATACCTTGGTTTTCTTTGTAAGACCGAGAACCCTCACCGCCTCAAGCACACGGAGCACGCCAACCGCGTCAACATCGCCTGTGTACTCAGGTGCATCAAATGATACCTGAACATGTGACTGAGCAGCAAGATTGTAAATCTCATCCGGCTGAACATCGCCGATAATCTTTATAAGGGATATCGAGTCCGACAAATCTCCATCATGTAATGTTATGCTTCCAGCTCTCAAAAGATGATCAATTCTTCCTGTGTTGGATATTGAAGCACGTCTTGTGATACCATGCACCTCATAGCCCTTCTCAAGAAGGAACTCTGCCAAAAATGAACCGTCCTGTCCTGTAATTCCCGTAATTAAAGCTTTTTTCATCCAAATATCCTCTGCTTTCATAAATTTTCATAAAATATTGTCACTTACTTAAATAATTATCTTCATTTTTTACAAAATATTATATCAAGTATATGCTTAGTGTAACCGCATATATAGAGAAAAATTAGCACAATCTTGGTTTTTACCAGGTCTTTTTATACTCACTCGGACTTATCCCCTCAAGCTTTTTAAAACTCCTGCTAAAATAATTAGCGTCGTTCATCCCAACACGGCTTCCAATCTCATCAATGCTCAAATCGGTAAATCTTAAAAGCCTTTTAGCCTGCGTTATCCTCTTTGACAGAATGTACGAATTTATCGTAGTCCCATACGTCTCCTTAAAAATTTTGCTCAGATAAAACTTGTCTATATAAAATGAAGCCGCCAGCAAGTCGAGCGTTATCTTTTCCGTGTAGTGCTCATCAAGAAACGCCTTGACCTCGACGAGCTCACGCCGCTTCTTTCCGACAGACTTGTTCTCCGGGTGCCACGACTGCTCCATAATCACGGCGAGCAGCTCATTTAGCACAGCATTGAGTTTCATGTCCCTTATATAATCCTCGGAACCGGCAATATTATACAGCTGCGAAAATATCTCGGCATATCTGTCCCCATTTTCAGGGGTAAACACGGCAAGCCCACCGCGCTCAATATATTTCTCATATATTGCAGGCATATTTTCTCCATAAAAATGTACCCACTGCAGCGACCACAAAGAATTTTCCACGCTCTCTTTTTTGGCATCACTCACCACATCCCATGTCAATACCCTGCCATGCTCTGTCTCACTGTCAACCGCTCTTTTGCCCATTCCTGTGCTGTGACTGTAACTTCTCATGCAGTCTATAAAAGCACAGTCACCCTTTTTCATATCATAGCGCTGACCCTCATACTCAATATATCCTGTGCCGTCAAGCACCATCATACAAAGATATGACTGCAAATTGGCACGCCTCGACACATGGGGTCTTATCGCCCTAAGCGAGCCCGTCTCCTGCAAAAATATAAGATTGTTCTTCGCCCAGCCGCTCGCCGTGTAAAGTATTCGCTTTGATGACACGGACGGGGATGGTGACTGAAAGTACTCCTCCATACAACTAAACCTCGCTGACAATGTCTGTTCCAAAATCACTTATTGAGACGCGCATTTTATTGTTTTCCAATACTCTGTTCATGCCATGTCTCCTTTTATTTTCTTTTTGTTATAAACGCAAATGCACTCACTAACAATGCCCCCACAATAACCCAAGCCTTAACCTGAACTGCTGCACCTGTGCTAGGCGACAAATGAATTAAATTATTTTCGGGCTTATCCACACTTCCGGACTCCGATTCACTCGTTGACTTAACATCACTTGTTGCATCTGTCTCGCCATTGCCTATATCTACCTGACTTGTCGTCTCAGCGTCACTGGTTGGCTCTGTTTCACTTCCTGTTGATTCAGCCTCACCAGTCGTTTCTATATCACTGCTACTTGGCTCGGCTTCGCTGGTCGTTTCTATCTCACTGCTGCCTGACTCGACTTCGCTGCTCGTTTCTATTTCGCTGCTGCTTGGCTCCGCTTCGCTGGTCGTTTCCGTCTCACCGCTGCCTGGCTCCGCTTTGCTGGTCGTTTCCGTCTCACCGCTGCCTGGCTCCGCTTCGCTGGTCGTTTCCGTCTCACTGCTGCCTGGCTCAGCTTCACTGGTCGTTTCCGTCTCACTGCTGCCTGGCTCAGCTTCACTTGTCGTTTCCGTCTCGCTGCTGCTTGGCTCCTGCGACTTTGAAATGGTAAAATTCGCCACAGCCATTCCACCTGAAGATACTATGTTAATCTTATGACCGCCAACTGACAGCTTACCTACAACATCCGGCATCAAAGTTACAATTATACTGCCCTCCTTTACCGTAAACTCCTTATCTTTAACAAGCTCCACATTGTCAAGCTCCACACGCACGAAATCGGAAAACGCCGCATCAGACCTGAACACTGCTGATTTTTCTTCCGTAACATCAATTACAACATTATTTCCCTCTATTACTGTAGGCGCAAGTTTAGCCGTTATGGTATCTTTTTTGTCAACCGGCTGCGATGCCGCCCCATCAAGAAAACTGTTGCCACATACCTTACAATAATAATATTCTATGTTGCCCTCTTTCGCCGCCGTAGCCGCTGTTGCCTCAACATGCTGTAATTCATGTGATATTTTTTCTATATCAGTACCTTTGCTTAACATTTTATCACAGTCAGCGCAATATGTATCACCAGTATATCCAAAATCCGTGCAGGTTGAACTGCTTGCACCTCTCACAACGGTATGCTCATGCTTATTTGGGTCAAAATCACCGTACTCCTGATTGCACACAGAACACACTGCTCTCTTTACGCATGTAGCCTCACCGCCACTATGAATATGCTCCTTGAAATCGCCCTCTATCGTGAAAGTAAGTGTGTTCCCATCAATCTCTGTCACCATAATTCCAATATCATTGGTAATCCATATTTCCTCACCTGCCGCCACCGCCGCATCTGTCTTTGTCTGGTACGTTCCACCTAGAACCTCATAGTTCCACTTTGGCGAATAATAATTCATATTGTTAGGAAACCTTGTATCACTGTCAATAAGATAGCACACAAGACCAGATTTCATAGGAACACGGTCAACCTGATTGCCATTTGTCTTGTACAACTCCTTATTCTGTGAATCATATTTATTTCCATTCTCCCCAAAATTCCTGTACTCCAGATAGAGAGTCTTTCCCTTCTCCGGAATTTCAAGCTTATATCCGATAACACCGTATTCCGATGTTCCAAGTGCTGTTATACTGTACTGACCGGCAGATGTTATTGTCTCAATGCCACCCTGATTAACCCAGCCAAGCACCTCAATCTCCTTGACCGAAGGAAATTGTGGCACAGGTGATATATGCTTTGCCATAACCGACATATAATATACAGGTGATACATTTGAAGAATTGTACAAATCCTTCAACCCCATGATATGTCCCATCTCATGAATTGCCGTCGCAATAGACACGGTAACATTCCCGAATGAATCCCTGTAAAGATATCCATTTGAATCCCCGTCAGGCTTTGTGTATGTGTTTGTCAACTGAACATATTTGCCACTTTTAATGCTCCCCTTGTCCGTATTGATTGTCACATGGTCAGCGTAATCCTGATAATTCCACAAAGGAGAAGACCAGCCCACCGATATGTTGCTCTGTGTCGTATTCTTATAGATTATGGTCAGTGCATCTATAAATCCGTCTCCGTCCTTATCAAGCTCATCATAACCATATTTTACAGTGCCATCATAACCAGATATGACATTGCCATTCGCAATCGCGTCATTTACCGCCTTAGACCACTCAAGCTTTAGGTCATACATACGGCTTGCCGCCTCGCCCGCATCCTTATATCCAATTTTATTGTCCTCACTGTACTCAGCATAATATCCTCTTGGATGTGAAAGCCTGATAGAGCCACCATTATCCAATAGATACACGCTCTTCATCCGCAGCTTGTTTTCCGAAACACTTCTATAATAATCACTCACATTATATTCGGCTGTGTTATAGGAGTTATCTGTTATCTTCCTGACTGATGTGCCCTCATACACATCATCAATAAATTCATCCTCATCTGCAAATCTCATAAAAATAATCAGATTTGTAAAATTGCTGTCATCCGCGTCCGCAGAAGTTTTCTCATAAATGCCCAATGTCACTCCCAAAACAACAATAAGTGACACCGCAAAATACATTATTTTTTTCATATAAACCCCTTTCGCTTGCCATAGGCGCAAATCCACTGCTCTTAGGTGATGGGTAGTTGGTAACCTGCTTTCCTTTAGCTTTTAATGTATATGTACCTACATACTTTTATGACAATTCTACCATTCGCGCATATATCTGGCAAGCATCTGTTATTTTATGGTCATTCATGCTATTTTAGTATAAAAACTTTAAGGAGACAAAACATGAATAACTTATCACCACTCATCGCAGAATACCTGGACTATTGCCGCACACAGAAATGTTTAGATGAAAAAACACTCAAAGCGTACCGCATAGACTTGCATCAATTTTCGGATTTTATATCCAATAATGTCAAAATCTCAGACATAACCCCTTCCACGCTCGAAGCCTATATAAGCAAACTTCATTCTGAATACAAGCCTAAAACCGCCAAACGAAAAATTGCCTCCACAAAGGCTCTTTTTCACTATTGTGAATACAAAGATATTATAGACCTCAATCCATTTTGCAAAATACACACCCGATTCCGTGAGCCAGTTATCCTTCCAAAAACTATTCCTCTCCACACTGTAGAGACATTTCTTACAACCATATATACTCAACGCTCAAATGCAAAGACAACATATCAGCGCCGTAATGCCCTCCGCGATGCAGCCATTATTGAGCTTCTTTTTGCTACCGGAATAAGAATAAGTGAATTGTGTTGTCTAAAAACCAACGATGTCAATCTTACCGACGGAACCATACTTATCTACGGAAAAGGCGACAAAGAACGCTATATACAGCTTGCATCCGACGAAATTATAAACATTCTTGCCGAATACCGCAGCAGCTTTTCCACAGAAACAGCCACCTCCATATACTTTTTTGTGAATCAATCCGGCTCTCCGCTATCCGACCAGTCTGTCCGCCGAATGATTAACAAATATTGCTCCCTCGCCGCCATAGATATGCACATCACCCCACACATGTTCCGCCACACCTTCGCCACAAGCCTTCTCGAAGCCGACGTGGATATCCGCTATATACAGGAAATGCTTGGACACAGCTCAATCAACGTCACCCAGATTTATACTCATGTTGCTATGGCTAAACAGAGGGATATATTGAGGAATAAGCATCCTCGTAACAGATTACATGTGGAAAATTAAATGACGGATAATTAAATATTATCCTATTTAAAAATAAATAGATAATTGAAATTTTATTAAAATATATTAGATTTATGAGGGAAAAATGATAAGTTATATTATATCTATGGACAACAGTTATGCATTAATGAGTAACTTTATAGGATTTTTAACTCCTATAATAATGCCAGATGATGAAGTAATTATTATATCTGATGGATGTGACAATTCTTCAACATTATGTTATATTAAAAATTTGGTCAAATCCGATATGCGTTTTAAGTTAATTGAATTAAAAGAAAAAAGTGGATTTTCAAAAGCAAACAATATTGGAGTAGATGCTTCAAAATATGAAAATATTATTTTTATTAATACTGATATATTTCCGACAAATAATTGTATATTCAATATGATAAAAATGCTAACCGAATCAGAAGAAATAGCAGCAGTTCAACCATTATTATTATATCCTCAAAATGGGTTAGTCCAAAGTACAGGTCATGTTTTTTCAAAAGTAAAAAGTGGACAACTATTTGCAATGAGAAATTCCAATGACCCAATAATCAATATAAGTGGCTCGCGACAAGCTTTGACTATGGCTTTATGTGATGTAAAAAGACGTGTTTTTTATGAAATGGGAGGTTTCAATGAAGAATATTATAATTCTCATGAGGGAATGGAACTTACTTTAAAAATGACAATTGCTGGTTATAAATGTATGTATTGTGCGAATGCAGTTGCATATCACTGCTCAGGAGTTGCTCGTGATAAAGTCCCATTTGATATTAGCAGGCAACGTGCTTATTTTTACCAACAATGGTCAGAATTTATTTCAAATGATTTAGAGAATTACTTACTAAAGCAAATAGATTCTGATATAATATCCAAAGAATATATTGTTTATAATATGAGTAGCTCTACTGATTGGAAGAGAATACTCAAAATCCTAAAAATAAGCTATAATAAGGAAATACTTTGTAATGAAAGATTTAATTCATCTATCAATTTATATGATTGTATTTCTTTTACATGTTTGTACTATCCTATGCCATACTTATTTTTATGTGATTCCTTTAAACAAATTTCTTCAAATTATAATTGGATTAAAAACCGTAATAATCCAGATGATATTGTAATTGATTTAAATGGAAATTTCTTAAAATTAATTTCATTGATAGGAGAATAATCATGTCTAAAAATATATTAATAGTTTCTAAGCACTTTAATATTGGCGGAACAGAAAAAATGCTATTACGTTTTATGCCAATTTTTCTTTCACTTGGATATAAAGTTGATGTTTATCTATTATATAATTCTGGAATAATTTTAAAATCACTTCCAAAGTGGTTATTATATTCAAACCAATTTACCATATCATCATTTTTTTCAGAAAAAAATGATGCAAATAAAATGAATATGAAAGAAAATCCAAAAGAAGTATATCAAAAGTGTATAAAAAAAACATATGATATAGAAATTGCATTTCAGGAAAGTTATGCAACCAAGATTGTAAGCAATAGTCCAAATCCAAAATCTTTAAAAATTGCATGGATTCATTCAAATTTTGAAGAATATCATTTTTCAGCAAATGCATATAATAGCTATTTGGAAGAACTTCAAACATATAATAAATACGACAAAATTGTTTTTTGCTCATATTCTGCAAAACATTCATTTGATCGTGTACTTATAAACAATTTTCAAAACAAATATGTTATATATTCACCAATTAACACTAAAATATGCAAAAAATATGCTACACAATATGCACCTTCAATTATAGGAAAATACTTTCTTGTTTTATCACGCCTTTCACCCCAAAAAGGTTTAGATAGATTAATTGAGGCCGCTAAAATTTTAAAAGAAAAAGAAATTTCTTTTAAAATCATTATAGTTGGTTCTGGAGAATTAGAAACGTACTTGAATACTTTAATTTCAAATTATGGACTTATTTCGTGTGTACAAATTCATCCCTCTGTTATGAATCCTTTTCCTTATTTAAAAAATTGTATGGCATATATCAGTCCATCATATACAGAATCTTTTGGAATTGCAGTGCAGGAAGCATTATGTATGTGCGTCCCTGTGATTGCATGTGATACACAAGGGACGCAAGAAGTTTTAAATAAAGGTGAATTTGGTGAAATAATTAATCCTACAGAATATGCTCTTGCCAATGCTTTAGAAGAATATATATATAATCCGCTATTTGCCAAAATTTTAAATGATAAGGCAAAAAAGGGGTGTTCATACTGGAATAGTTTATATAGAAGCACATACAATCAACTAAAATACCTTTTATTACCAGATCCTTGGATCAACTAGATATGAATTAGTATTTTGAAAATTTTCTTCTAATCCCCAGCTTATGGTATTAATTTCATAAATATGTGTTAAATTATGCCTGATTATCTTTTTGTATGAATCTCCGGCATCTTTAATCATGTCTAAATTTTGATGTAAATAATTCTTTGCCGAATCATAATCTTTTGCCACTATATCTAATGCTGCAAAATAATCTCTTACTTGATAGGCAAGTCTACCATTTAAGTACACCATAGTATCTAATTCTGCTAGTAACGCCTGTTCCTTCATTTTATTTATAACATTATGCATCCCTGACAAATTAACAATGTTACAAGTCTTAATGTAGTAAATGAGTGTACATAAATTTTCTCGGATAATTCCTCGGATATATTCATTTTCATAACCATTTTCCTTTAAAAGCATAACTATAGAATGAATCGAATCAATTTGACTGTCGTAGTCGTTTGAATAAACACATTCATAAAAGGCTAAATCTAATTTTGCTAATAAATATCTTTTTCTATTAAGTTTTTCACATATCATAGGGATTGACTCTTCAAAATAAGTTTTTGCTTCATCCGAATTTATGTATGATATTCCCCTGGCATAATCTAAATTCCATTCTCCCAACATTGAATTATATTTTTCCGAGTATTTTGATGTAGGTATTTGCTTGTGATATTTACGGTAAATCTCAAATACATTTTTAGCTTGCCCATAATTATCCTGCATAAATGATATCATCATATATCTGTTCAAACAGGTAGAATATGCAATTCTTATATTTAGGGCAGACTGACTGTTTTCATCTTTTATTTTTTTAATTTTCCTTTCTAATTCCAACTTAGTAATTAATATTTCTGCATGTAATCCATTTACTTGATAAAGATTATATAAATTATTATACAACTCACATGATGCCATATAATATATATCAAAGTTAGGCGATGCATTATTTTTAATATATCTAAATATCTCTATTGCCCCTCTTTTTCTATCACAATGTAATAGTGATATTCCATAATAAAATAATGAAACAAAATCATTTTCTGTTAGTTCTCCAACCTCTTTTTTACTGATAAAATAATATGCAACTTTTCCATAAGCATATAAATTTTTATAATCACATTGATAACTATATTCATATAATTTGCTTTGTATCTTGCTATATAAATTACTATCATTTTCTTCTTTGTATTTAAAATATAATACATATAAATCAGGTATAAAAATATATTCACTATAATTTCCCGGCATATTAATTATTTCATCTAAATATGATATAATAGTATTTTTATATTCTTTTTCAAATTTTTCTACAAATATTTTTCTATATAATTCACTATATGCACTGATTTTATCACAATTAATTTGTGTATATCCGGACTTTATTATATTAACGATTTTTTCATGGGCTATTCCTAAAATTTCTAATATTTTTATATTAACTCCATTGTCAAAAAGATATATGAAACCTATATAAGCTTTATATTCATCAGGCAGATTAAAATCAAAATCAAAACTACATGATAATAATTTTCTATCAGAAATCATAATATAATTTAATAACTTTTCTTCGTCTGTATTGCCTTTTAAATTCATTTTTATATATTGTATAGTTTCGCAAAATAAATTGGGAATATTACTAAACTGTTTATAAATTATATTAACAAAAGAATCTGTCCAATTTTTAAAATTAAATTTCAAACTATTTTGTATATCACTACAAGATAACCCATCTAAATTATAAAATTCTGAATCTTTAGTTACTAAAGTTGATATTAAAAATGATGTATTATTACATTTAATTGTATCATTAATGATTTTATTTAAAACAATATTTTCGGAATCATTTAATAAGTTAAAGTCATCAATCAATACCAAATGGGAAATGGGTGTATTTTTACGCACAATTATTTTAGATAATTTATTTTTGTTTCCAAATAATAATCCTATTACTTTATCTGCTATAATTTCGTCAAAACATCCCTCAAATATTTGTAAAACCAAATCGATATCACAATGTATAGGATCAAGTTTACTTTTAATTAGGGATTTATAATAATTAATTGAAAACTCTGCATCTTTAAAGTTGAAAATTTTTACAATTTCTCCAAAATTTATATAAATTATTATCCTGCAAATCAGCATTTTGTTTCTATAATCATTTTCAGAATAAAACTTAAAATAAATAATTTGTCTTGATTGATAAAAGTGTTTTAAAATATCATTTAATAAATAGGTTTTTCCAGTACCTTTTTTTCCTGTTAAAGTAATTATTTGTCCTTTAGCATTATAACAATTTAGAGTATTAATTATTTCTTCTTTATATACCAATTGTTCATTGTATACTAAGGTAGGTCTTAAATTTGGATAAATACAAATATTTATTAAAAAACTAAAAGTATCTTTATTGTTTATGCAATATTTTAACTCGATTGTATTTGTTTCACACTTATCTGTATATATCAATAATTGTATTTGTTGAATGCCAGGAGAAACTTGAATTATACTAGATGTATTATATCCAGGAGCATCAATAAATGAAAATGGATAATTATTATTAACAATTTTAATATTCACCACATCATTTGATTCAAACACTATATTCATTATATAAAAATGATTTTCTAATAATTCTTGTTTGACCGATAAAATATTACTTGAATTATCATAATCTGTTATTTCTATACTATTTATAATACAACTTACAGTTAATTTATTATCGAAGTTTAATTTTTCTTTAAAATATTTTTCATATATATTTGGCCTAAGAAGTAACCAATACTCTAATTGAATTTTTGTAATACAAATAATTTTGAATGAATACGCAAGTGCTACCTGATTAAGCCGTTGCATAATAGTACTTGGCAAATATCCATTTGTAATAAAAAAAATTATTTCTACATTTCCATCTAATAAACCTGACATCATAGTTGGATCAACATCTTGTTTCTTCAATGCGGAGGAATTTTTTTTATATTTTGCTTCAGCATATATATTGTCTAAAATAAGAGAGAAAAAATCTCTATTATTATCCCATGATGCTTGAGTTTGTTTCCAACTATATTGTGGATAATACTCTGACAAGTATTCCAAAACAATCTTTTCAAATTCCATTCCACTTAATTTATTATTTTTTCCGCATACATCATATAATTTTTCCCATTTTATACACATAATAATTCGTTCCCACCATTACATATATTTGTAAATATATATAGATAATATTTAATTATCCGTCAATTCTGTGCTTCCATGTTTTTCTATACTTTTCATCGCATTCTCCTTATTACCTGACAATTACCACATTATTAATGATATCATGTTTTGACGTATCATTTACAATATAATAAGTAATACACTCCGACTTATAGAAGTCAAAGCTTCCTACTTAAAACATATAGTGTTTTACATTCCTCACTGTCAAGTTTCCTTATGGCTATTTATTTTAACATACTAAATAGTTCTTGTAACCTGCCAGAGTTGTAAAACTATCATATAGCTTACATTTTTGTAAAATTTTAATAATAAAAATCCATTATTTTATCCCCCACACAAGAATGAAGATAAAAAAATTATGCCATCTCCATCGTTAGGAAATGGCATAATCACATTTTTAATCATCTTATCAATACATATATACTAATTACAATATATACATTATTCCACTGTAACACTCTTAGCCAAATTCCTCGGCTTATCCACATCAAGCCCCTTAGCCACCGATACATAGTACCCGAGAAGCTGCAAAGGAATAACCGCAAGTGACGCCGCAAAGTGCGCATCCGTCTTAGGAATATACACCGTGAAATCACATGTATCCTCCGTCTCATAGTTTCCATAGGTTGTAAGTCCCATAAGGTATGCACCACGGCTCTTACACTCAACCATGTTGCTCACAGTCTTCTCATAGAGTGCGGACTGTGTGAGTGTTCCGATTACAAGAGTTCCGTCCTCGATGAGACTGATTGTGCCGTGCTTTAATTCTCCTGCCGCATAAGCCTCGCTGTGGATGTAGGAAATCTCCTTGAGCTTCAAGCTGCCCTCAAGGCTCACCGCATAGTCAATGCCACGTCCGATAAAGAAAATGTCACGCATGTTTGCCTGCTTTGCCGCAAACCACTGGATGCGCTCCTTGTCATCAAGAATCTTTGTCACCTTGTCAGGAAGAGTCTCAAGTTCTGCGAGCATATCTGCATACTCCGTGTCACTTATCTCACCGCGTATCTTTGCAAACTGAAGCGCAAGACAGTAAGAGGCGATAAGCTGTGTGCTGTATGCCTTGGTTGTGGCAACCGCAATCTCAGGGCCCGCAAGCGTGTAGAACACACTGTCAGCCTCACGCGCGATGGAGCTGCCGATAACATTTACCACTGCGAGCGTCTTTACACCCTTCTCCTTTGCAAGACGAAGCGCTGCAAGGCTGTCCGCCGTCTCACCCGACTGGCTGATGACAATAACAAGGTCGTCACTATTTAAAATAGGCTTGCGGTATCTAAACTCACTTGCCACATCAACTCTCACAGGAATTTTTGCCAAATCCTCCAAAACATACTGGGCTACAACTCCGACATGATATGCAGAACCACATGCCACTATGTAAATCTGCGAAATCTTCTTGATATCCTCGTCAGCAAGACCCACCGATGACAAATCAAGCGCCCCATTCTTGTAAACAGAATGTAATGTATCAGCTATAGCTCTAGGCTGCTCATGGATTTCCTTTATCATAAAATGCTCATAGCCCGCCTTCTCAGCTGCCTCCGCATCCCACTTTATCTCCACAGGCTCCTTCTCTATCTCATCGCCGTCAAGATTGTAGAAGGTAATCTCACCCTTTTTCAGACGCGCCATCTCCATGTTGCCAATATAATATACATTCCTTGTGTACTTTAATATGGCAGGAACATCCGATGCAACATAGGACTCACCGTTGTCAACACCCAAAACCATAGGGCTGTCCTTTCTCGCCGCATAGATTTCTCCCGGATAATCCTTGAACATAAATGCAAACGCATATGAACCGCGGATGCGAACCATGGCATGATTAATCGCGTCAACTGGTGTGTGCTCATATTTCTTGTAATAGTAATCGACAAGCTTTACCGCCACCTCGGTATCCGTTGATGAATAAAAAGAATATCCGTTCTTTATAAGCTTCTCTTTAAGCTCCTGATAATTCTCAATAATACCATTGTGAACACCGACAACATTTCCATCGTCTGCCACATGAGGATGAGCATTAATCTCGGATGGCTCTCCATGCGTAGCCCACCTTGTATGACCTATACCGCACATACCATGAACGGCTTTTCCGTCATCCGTCTTCTCTGACAATGCTTTCAATCTGCCCTTAGCCTTAACTATCTCATATCCACCTTCACCGTCTCTGACAGCCAGGCCCGCCGAATCGTAACCACGATACTCAAGCTTTGAAAGACCATCAAGTATAATCGGTGCCGCCTGATGCTCACCGGTAAAACCTACTATTCCACACATAAATTGTCACCTCACATATATACACTTATAAATACACTGTTGTTTAACTATATCACAATAAACATAATTAAACAAGCCTTATGTATTTTGATGACGCTATCTGAATATCACCACTATACTTTTTATTTTATTAATATAAGTATAAAATATGACTCTTTTGTTTGCACTGTTAACATTTCTATTATTTTTTATATATTATTCGCCAGAAAACCCATGGTCTTTAGACCGTGGGATGAATGGCGTTAAATTGCCACAGCCTGAAGCATTTGTGATGTTCTAGCTGTAATTCGTTTACAGTTACTTAATTTTGGTGTTTTGTAACCTT
>JBNMKO010000012.1:0-50813 GCA_050874385.1 Eubacteriales bacterium | reverse complement strand
TTATAAGAATGGAACATACATTTACCATAAGTGTAGCCGGAAGCTTTGATACAAACACAGTCCACACATCCTGCATGCGGTACAACGCTTCACTCATACCCCAGTCTCCACCAAGGATACTTCTCTTTAAGAATATACCATACTGCACTAATATAGGCTTGTTATAACCCATCATCTCACGTCTCTGGGCAACGAGTGTCGCATCCTTACCGAACTGCTCTGCATCAATGTTAGGGAGCATCTTTATAAGAACAAAGCTCATCGTCATGATTGTAAAAAGCACAAAGAACATGAGTGCAATACGCTTTATTACATACTTTACCATATACATAAAAAATTCAACCTCCGTATTTTATTTGTATTCATGCAGCTTTCTTAAATCGGAAACGCTTATATGATTGCTTATGAAAGCGGGATTTACAAAAGCTGTACAAACGCAAAAAGCGATGGAAAAAATTGCTTAGATAACAAAAATCCTCCAAAGGGGGCATAAAATGCCCCCTTTGAGCGGATTTATAATCCTTAACGGATTAATGGTGATTGCTTTTTGTTTCCCAATAATCAATCAGTATTGCTTATTCTGACCGAAGCCAAAATCCTAGTTGTAGTTGAGCTGGCCACCCTGTGATGCAACGAACTCATCCCACTCTGCATCTGTGTAGTCATAAGTTAAGTACTTATAGTCACCATGATAACCAACACCGTAGATGTACTCATCTGTGTAGTACTCAACCTGCATACTCTTGAGAGCTGCTGATGAGTTATCAAGAATAGGAATCATCTCATATGTCTCAAGGACTGCACCCTCAAGAGCACAGAGAACCAAGTATCTCTCATCCTGATTGTCATCAGAAACGCCTGCCTTGAATGTGCTTGTTGTTCCGTCTGCTGCTGTTACAGTGATTTCCTCACCCATAATAGCCTCGTTCCAATCCCATATAGAAGCTGTGTACTCAACACCGTCAAGCTCAATTGTGAGCTGCTCTTTTGTTGTATCCCAACAAGTGTTGTAACGATAATCCTTTGATGTGTAAGCCTCCATCAAGTTGTATGGGTCAAGAGCTGAACCATTCCAGCCTACACCAAAGAGCATATCAACCTGATTGGATCTGAGTGCGTTACCAAAACCGTTTCCAAGTGTATCATCCATTGTGAACTCTAACTTGCCCTCAAGCTTTGTTCCTACAACTGCCTCTGTGTAGCAGTTAACAAGGAACTCATAACCCTTTGAGTAGAAGTTAGACTGGCTGTTAGGAAGACCAATCTTAATCTGAACCTTGTCTCCCTCGTTCATTAAGCCGTCAGCAACTGCGATATCATAAGCCTCATCGAACTTCTCCTTTGCAAGTGCAAGGTTGTAGCCTGTGATGCTGTCGATAGCGTCATCAAGTGTCTCATACATCTTGCCTGAACCAACTTCATCTGTTAATCCCCAGAAATCTACGAGAACCTGCTTTGCTGCCTCACCTGAACGGTATGACTCACCGGTCTCAGGGTTAGCAATGATGAGGTCTGAGTAAAGGCTGAATGCAGCATTGTTAGTAGGTGATGTTGCAAGTGCAAATGACTTTCTGTCAAGTGCGTAGCAAAGTGCCTGTCTGAACTCCTTAACTGTAAGGATTGTCTTGTTGTAACCGGCACCAAGGTTAGCCTGCTCATTCTCAAGAGCTGACATTGTAGGGTTAAGTGCAATGTAGAATGTCGAAGGCTTTGATGTATAGTATGTGTAATCGCTTGACTGATATGCTTCCATATCATCTGCTGTAAGACCATAAATGTCAAGCTGACCATTTAAGAACATCTCAAGTCTTGTAGCTGCCTCAGGTACACAGTCGCACTGTATTTTTGTTGTCTGATAGTAGCCGTCCTTTACATCGTGATGTAAATCATTTCTCTCAAGTACGAACTGCTTATCAGCCTGGAATGAAGCAAGCTTGTATGGACCATAGGAGATTGTTGTGTCTGCTGATGTACAGTAGGAGTTCTGGTATACGCCATTAACTACTGACTCGCAGGACTTATAGAGGTCCTCATTTACAAGCCATGAATCTCCTAAAGCGTAGAGAAGATAGAAACCGCTTAACTCCTTCTCAAGAACAAGTACAAGCTCGTTATCAGACTCTGCAATAACACCTACAGAAGACATATCTGTGTCCGGATAAGATGTTCCGTAGTAGCAGAACTCCTGCCACTCCTGCTTAGTAGCATAATCGCCGGCCTGAGCCTCATATTCAGCTGTATCTGCTGCACCGTGAAGATGTGCAATGATTGTGTTTAACATAGCAACTGTATCTGCGTTTGCAAGAATCCAGCCATTCTCGTCAGCGAGTGCTGAAAGAGCCTCATAGAGGTCTGTTCCGTCTGCATCAATGAATGGTGTTGTGTCATCTGCATACTCATCATCAAGAACTGCGCCCCATGCAGCTCCGTCTGAAAGACTGAATGCAACATCATGACCATCTACAATGTATGTTCCGTTCTCATCTGTCTCGGCAGTATCCATATCAAAATACTCTGTTCCTACCTGTGTGTCGTAAGCGTGCTGTCCCTGATAGAGATAGCTCTTAGCGCCAACGATTGCAAGATTGCCTGAGTATAACATATCTGCACGATAGTTCTTAGCTACAGGATTTAACAATAACTGCGCTGATGTAACGAAGTCCTGAGCTGTGATTGGAGTTCCGTCCTCCCAGCAAAGGTCATCGCGGAGAGTAATCTTCCATGCTCTGTTAGCTTCACCTTCCTCAAGTCCGAACTGACCAACATAGTCTGCTGTAACGTCTACAGGGTCGCCGACTGCCATTGCAGGAACCATCTTGTATCCGTCCATTGTGTCGTTGTAATCGAACTCATAGAAGCCTTCTGTGATATAACCGAGAATATCTGTATCAGTCTCTGTCTGATATGTGTGCATATTCCAGTTAGTTGGGAAATCGGCGAGTGCATAGTTGTATGTATATGATTCGCCATCTGCTGTAGGAGCGTTAGTTGTTGTCTCCCCATTTCCCTGTGTTGTTGTCTCACCATTAGATACTTCTGTGTTAGCATCTGTTGATGTTGTCGTTGCGTTGCTGTCTGCATTGTTACCATTGTTACATGCTGCAAGCGAAACCGCCATTGCAGTTGAAAGTGTAGTTGCAAGAACGCGCCTAGAAAACTTTCTCATAAAAAATCCTCCTTGTTATATTTTAACGCATCGTCACTTTACTTAATTAAATTGCTGCTATATTCAAGAAAAAGGAATGAGACCAGCCCACTCCTTTATGCGCAACGATAATCAAGTATTAAATTTTAATAAACTTACGCGTTAATAACGTAAATAGAATATATTCAAATGCGCGGAATGTCAAGCTATTTTTGAATTTTCCCACTGGAAATAATTGAATTTGAAGGATAATTTTTAATTTTGCAGTAATAAAATACACTTTTAGTGCATATTGGAACTGCAAAACTAATGTTTTTTTGCAATAAGTGCGACAACCTCCGTGTTGGCTGTTCCAGGGAACATATCGACTGCGACAGCCTTCTCCATATAGTAGCCGTTATCGTTGAACACAGCCATATCCCTCGCAAGACTTGAAGGCTTGCATGACACATACACTATCCTGTCCACACCATAAGAAATCAGCTTAGGAAGCGCCTTAGGATGTATTCCATCGCGCGGCGGGTCAAGAATAAGCAAATCCGGCTTGTCCTCTATATTATCTATAACCTTTAACACATCACCTGCAAGAAATTCACAGTTGGTAAGCCCATTAAGCGCCGCATTTTCCTTCGCCGCCTCAACTGCCTCCTCGACAATCTCAACTCCTACAACATGCTCTGCCACCGCCGCGGCAAGCTGCGCTATCGTCCCCGTTCCGCTGTACAGGTCGAACACAACCTTGTCCTTTGTATCGCCGATGTAGCTTCTCACCGTATCATACAAAACCTCCGCGCCGAGCGAGTTGGTCTGGAAAAATGAGAACGGCGTTATCTTGAATTTAAGCCCAAGAAGCTCTTCATAGAAGAAATCCTGCCCACAAAGAACATCCGTTCTATCGCTCTGAACCACATCCGCAAGGCTGTCATTTACCGTGTGCAGAACGCCCACAACCCTGCCGCTTATCCTGCCGTCCTCCATCATATTTACGATAAGCGCGGCGTACCCGTCCAAAAGCTTCTTCTCCGAAACCTCATCAACCTGCGATGTCGTCACGATATCCACGAGAATTTCCTGCGTCTTCTTAGCCTTTCTCACAAGAAGATGCCTTAGATACCCTGTATGCGCCATCTTCTTATAGAACGGCATGCCGCTCGCCGTAAAATATTCGAGTGTGGCAGACAGGATATTTCTAAAATCTCCGTCCATAATTCGGCACTTGTCGACAGTCACTATATCATGGAAGCTGCCTCTCTTGTGCATACCAAGACTGAGCGGCCCATCCTTCATCTCATCGCCAAACGAGAACTCCATCTTGTTGCGGTACTCAAACACATCCGGGCTTCCCTTTATGCCCTCATACACATAATCGCCGCCAACCGGGTCGAGAAGCTTTTTTATCTGACCGCTCTTAATCTTTAACTGCTCCTCGTAGCGCACAGGCTGATAGACACAGCCGCCGCATCTTCCAAAATGCTCGCATCTTATCTCCTCGTCGACAAGCTCGGACTCCTTTACAATGCCGCACACCCTTCCCTCGGCATTTCCGTTTCTCACTTTATCTATTCTCACATCAAGGGTCTGTCCCGGTATAACATTCTTGACCGTAACCGTCCCTTCATCACACACAACTTTCCCCTTATTCGGAAAAGCAACCGAAGTTACAATTCCTTCTATGTGCTCTCCTTTTTTCATGCTGTTTATTTCCTGCCTTCCTTATTATTTCCGCCAAACAAAACTCTTATCAACAGACCCGCACCGCCGAATATCAGCACAAGATACAATATCCACTCATACAATGTTATTCTCGGAAGTCTTATAGTCGTGGACGCGATAACGGACACTATGATTATCAAAACTCCAAGTCCCGTAAGAAGCTTTGCTCCAAACGAGCGCGGTTTAACAAAAAGCCATACAATTCCAATAATAAACGGTATTATCACAATCCCCGAATTGATGTTCAGACCAAACAATCTCAAACTGCCTGAAAAAAATGAGGTCTGCACTGTCGCCTTGTTGGTAAAAAGATACAGCCCAACAATAAGCATCGCCAGTCCTCCCAAAAATTCCAATAATTCATTGCGTTCCTTCTTCACCTTGCCATCACTCCTTTTGTACATATTATCTTATCTATTCATATGTTTACAAATTTTTTACAAAATCACATTAAAACAATAGGAGGGTAAATCTCCCTCCTATCGCTCAATTCGGTAATGTCTATTATATTACTGTATTACTTGTCGTCCTCGGATGTCTCATCCTCTTCCTCGAAGAAATCGTCCTCGAAGTCATCGTCCTCATCCTCAAAGTCATCATCGTCATCGTAATCCTCATCCTCGAAATCCTCAAGGTAATCAGGTGTGAAATATCTGTATACTGCGTATGCAATACCTGCTACAGCGGCAACAAAGCCGACGATTGCAAGAATCCACACCAAAGGATTGCACTTTTTCTTCTCTTCAACGACAACCTGCTTCCCACTAAGGAGCTCTTTAAGGTCTTTTAAATCCTTAATGTCCTTTAAGTCCTTGCTCTTAATCTGTGCAAGTAAATCTTCAAGCTTATTCATGCTTCATTCTCCCTTTCTATTATTGAAATTGTTTCAGCTTTTAAACTTATGAATAATTTTATCATATAATCTCAAAAATATCTAGTCAATTTTTACCAGTTTTGCAAAAGAAGCAAACATTTTTTTGACTCCTGCCCCGTCAAACTCCACAGTCACCTCAAAATCCCTGCCTCCCGAGACAATATTTTGCACTGTCCCGGCACCGAATTTTACATGCCTAACCCTGTCCCCGACCTTATATCCAAGTTCCTCGGCACTCGCCGCAACCGGCGGAGCACCTTTTTTCATGTCGGACATTGAGACTGCCGGACGGTTCCACACCGCACTGCTCTTCTTTGACGCGGCGGGGCGGTTCAACGGAAGTGCCTCACGCATGGCGCGTTCAGCCGCCTTGACCTTCTCGTCATCCGAGAATGCTGCCGGCTTTCTAATTCCCTGTCCGCTCTGCACAAGCAGCCCAAAAGGAATTTCATTGATGAAGCGCGACGGCTTGCAAAGCATCACCTCGCCGCGGACCATGCGCTGCTTCGCCATGCTAAGAACAAGTCTCTGTCTTGCGCGGGTAATGCCTACATAGCACAGTCTTCTCTCCTCCTCAAGGTCGCTCTTGTCATCCGAGGTCACAGCCATATAGCTCGGGAAATTGCCGTCCTCCATGCCTGCAAGATACACATTAGGAAATTCCAGTCCCTTCGCGCTGTGAAGTGTCATAAGTGACACTACGTTGTTGTTGTCATCCATATTGTCAATGTCAGCCACAAGCGCGACATCCTCAAGAAATCCCGAGAGTGTCGGCATGTCCTCACTCTCCTCATAGGCTGCCGCCTTGGAGATAAGTTCATTTATATTGGACATTCTGTCAGCAATCTCATCCGGTTCATCGTCATCGGCAAGATACTCCTCATACTTTATTGTCTCAACGATATCAGCGATAAGCTCCTTTATGGTAAGCTGCATTGCCTTTGCCCTAAATGACGATATCAAAGTACAGAAATTGTCGAGCTTTCCAACTGTAGCCTTTGAAAGTGATGGTATATCCTTTCCGTTTGCGACAGCCGCATAAAAACTCATGTCATTCTCATCCGCATAGACAGACACCTTCTCAATCGTCGTCAGACCAATTCCGCGCTTTGGGACATTTATTATTCTTCTGACCGCAACCTCATCTCTCGCGTTGTCTATCGTCTTGAGGTATGCGAGCACATCCTTTATCTCTTTTCTCGCATAGAAATTGACCGCACCGTAAATCCTGTATGGCACTCCGAGCTCCACAAACTTCTCCTCAAGCGTTCTAGACTGTGCATTGGTTCTGTACAGCACCGCAAAGTCATTGTACGCGCCGTCAGCCCTCTTCTTTATGTCCGCCGCAATGCCATAAGCCTCCTCATAGGCCGTATTGTACACATTATACGAGATTTTTTCGCCCTCTCCCTTGTCAGTCCAAAGGCTCTTGTCCTTGCGCCCTTCATTATTTTTTATGACTGAATTGGCTGCGTCGAGAATGTTCTGCGTCGAGCGGTAGTTCTGCTCAAGCTTTATGACCGTGGCCTCCGGAAACACACTCTCAAAATCGAGAATATTTTTTACGTTCGCTCCCCTGAACTTGTATATCGACTGGTCATCATCGCCCACAACGCACAGATTTCTATAGCGCGACGCGAGCATACTCACAAGCTTGAACTGTGCCATGTTGGTGTCCTGATACTCATCAACCATTATATATTTAAAACGCTCGCCGTAATAGTCAAGCACATCCTGACACGACTGAAAAAGTTCAACCGTCTTACAGATAATATCGTCAAAATCGAGCGCGTTATTCGCCTTCATCTGTCTCTGATACTCGCGGTAAACCTGGGCGACATTCTTCTTGTGATAATTAGAGCCCGCACTAAGCTCCATATCGTCGGGGCTTATAAGTTCATCCTTAGCCCTCGAAATCTCCGACAACACCGCCCTGTCCTTATAAAGCTTAGGGTCAAGGTCAAGCTTTTTTAAAATCTGCCTCACAATCGTCTTCTGGTCATCCGTGTCGTAGATGGTAAAACTGTTCGCGTACCCTATGCGCTCTATATATCTGCGGAGTATCCTAACGCAAGCCGCATGGAACGTCATTATCCATGCCCCACCCGCATCAATTCCAAGAAGCTTGTCAACTCGCTCCCTCATCTCCGCGGCTGCCTTGTTGGTAAAGGTTATCGCAAGGATATTGTACGGATTTACGTCCTTCTCCTCTATAAGATAAGCTATCCTGTGTGTCAGCACGCGCGTCTTTCCAGAGCCTGCTCCAGCCAACAACAGCACCGGTCCCTCCGTCGTGAATACTCCCTGTCTTTGCTGTTCGTTTAAGGTATCATAAATACTCATTTTAAATGCCTCCACAAAAAAGAAGCACCCCGTCAACCGGCATACCAGTCACACGCGGTGCTTATGTAAACAATATCTGATGCCCTATTAATTCTGTCCCATCTTAGCCTTGAGCGCTGCGAGCTCGTCGTCAAGCTCAGGTGTTGCCATGGTGTCGTACTTGCGGGCAATATCATCGAGTGAGCTTACGCCCTGGCTGTTGAGCTCTGCCATCGCATTAGCCTCATCGAACATCTTGTTCGCCTTAGCCTCCATCTTGTCAAACGCTGAGAGGTTCTCTGCTGCCCCATTGACGCTCGCGCCAATCTTGTTGATTGTCTGCTGTGTCTTTGCAACCGCCATCTTAGCCTTGATAGCATCTCTTCTTGAATTGAGCTGGCTGATATCGCCGACAAGCTTCTGGTGCATCTGGCGCATCTTAGCCGCATTGTCAGCAGCCATATTGTATGTCTCCTGAAGAGAAGCCTGCTTTACAACAAGTTCCTTCTTCTTCATAAGAAATCTCTTGGCATCTTCGTCATTTCCCGCAATGACAGCCTTCTCCGCATAGCTCTGCATCTTGGCAATCTCGGCTGTACACTCGTCTAACTGTCTTCTCGCCTTTGTCTCCTCAGCCATGACGGAAGCTGTCTCCTGCTTAACCTTAGCCAAATCGCTCTCAAGATTGCGAAGATACTGGTCTATCATCTTCTCCGGGTTCTCCGCCTTGTCTAAAAGCGCATTAATATTAGCTGACATTATGTCCTTAAATCTTGATATGATACCCATATTTACCCTCCGAATATTTAAAGATTATTTATTTTAATAATATCACATTGCCGTGCAAAAGTCACGTTAATTCTAAATAATTCTTTGACAAGGTTTGATGTTCTTCTTGTGTTTGGGGCACAATTAGGTTATAATGAACTAGACATCAAAACTACGTCACATAGAAAAGAGGTTACGACATGTCACTTGAACGCTCTGAATTTTTGGCAGATATGCTTCACAAGCTGGCAAAGTTAGATTACATCCGCCCCGGCGAAATTCCTAACATAGACTTATATATGGACCAGGTTACCACATTCATGGACTCACACCTTGAGGCAACCAAGCGGAATGAGGATGACAAAATTCTCACAAAGACCATGATAAACAATTATGCGAAGAACAATCTTCTTCCCCCTCCGGTCAAGAAGAAATATTCACATGACCACATGATAACCTTGATGTTTATCTACTATTTTAAGACGCTCATGTCAATCAGCGATATACAGTCGATACTCAACCCTCTGACAGAACGCTTTTTTGGGGATAACGGAAGTGTATCACTTGAACATATATACAAGGAGATTTATCAGGGCGAGCGCGAAAGGCTCTCACAGATAACCAAGGACATAATCTCCATGTTCAAGAAAGCGCAGAACAGCTTCTCCGACATAAGCGACGAGGAGGAAAAGGAATATTTGCAGACATTTGCTTTTATATGCTATCTGTGTTTTGACATGTATATGAAAAAGGAGATGGTGGAGAACATCATCGACGAATTCAATGCCAAGAATGATAAGAATAATAAAAGCGATAAGAAAGATAAACAAAAGTAATCATAACTTCAAAAAAAAGACATCCCCTGAAGCCTCTGCCGCACGGCACTTCAGGGGATGTTTTTTACTGCTGCTGTTCATCCTTGATATTAAGTCTGTCAAATACCATATCATAAGCGTCATTGCCATAGTTGAGTGAACGGTTGACACGGCTGATTGTCGCCGTCGACGCGCCCGTCTTCTCGGCAATGTCAAGATACGTCTTTCTCTGTCTGAGCATCTTTGCCACCTCATAGCGCTGCGAGAGTGACAACAACTCATTTACCGTGCACACATCCTCAAAAAACGCATAATACTCATCGAGGTTCTGCAATGTCATAATCGCCTCAAAAAGATGGTCTACTGCTTCCGACTTTAAATTCTTACCCATTTCAATGCTCCTTCTTTTATATCCATACATACATTTTTAATCAAGTGGACATTTGTAATCCGCTTCCCATTAGCCCGCATAGGAACTAACATACACTTTGTTTTTACAACACAACAGCATTTTAGCACAATGAAGTCGTAAAGTCCACTAAAATTTCCATAAAAATTCACAAAATTTTATCACAATATAAAGTTTTCAATCGCCAAAGCGACACCGTCCTCATCGTTTCCTGCTGTCACATAATCGGCACACGCCTTGACCTCATCCCTCGCGTTAGCCATGGCTACACCAAGTCCGGCATACTTTATCATGGTAAGGTCGTTAAAACCATCGCCGCACGCCATAAGCTCTTCCCTCGTGCACTCAACGATATTTAAAAAGCTCTCCAAAGACTTTGCCTTGTCGACCCCCTTTGGCAGTATCTCAAGAAAATATGGCTCGGAGCGGTACACGTCCATCCTGTCGCACAGAGCCGCATGAACCTTTTTCTCAACCTCGGCAAGATAATCTCCCTCGCCGAGCATAAGGCATTTATTTATAGGAAAATTTATATGTTCCACGAGGTTGTCCACCTTTTTGATACCAAGCCCGTTTATTCTCGCCTCTATTGCAAGGAACTCGTCGTCCGGCTCCTCGGTTATAAGGTCATCACCCTCGTATGACATCAAATTTACATTGTATTTCTTTGAAAGCCCATATATCTCAGGCAGATACTCAAGCGGCAGCTTTACATCATGTATTATCTCGCCCGTCCTGCACGAGATAAGCCTGCCCCCGTTGAATGACAGAATATATCCGTCGTTCTCCTTTAACTCAAGCTCATCTGCAAATGCCCTTATCCCCTGAACCGGTCTTCCTGACGCTATCACAATCTTGACACCCTTAGCCGCCGCCTTCGCAACCGCCTGCTTTGTCCTGTCGGTTATCTGCTTTTTTGAATTTGTGAGCGTTCCATCTATATCAAGCGCAAGTACCTTGTATGCCATAAAACAAATTTCCTCCTTGTAAATAATGTAGTCAACAAATTTAATCAATCTCTGTATATATAACATTTAAGAAGCTATTTTTCCTTCATCAAATGTTAATATGCTTAATTTCTATCCATAAAACAATTTGCAGCCGCACAAAAGCACATATTACATTAAAATTTTGTCGTTAGCAAGCCATATTTTTGACGCGGCACATTTTTGCGTGAGAGCCATATAATATTATCAGATGTCGTTTAAGGCACACAGCAAATTAAATGGAGGTTATCTTGAAAACAAAAACTTCTGTAATTTTATCTGTTATCGCACTTCTTTTTGTCGTTCCCATTATTTTTTGCGGCTGTAAAAAAAATGATGGCGGATTAAAGGAAGTCACACTCAACGAGGTGGCACATTCGATTTTTTATGCGCCGCAGTATGTGGCGATAGAAAACGGCTACTTTAAAGATGAGGGGATTGACCTGAAGCTTGTGACAGGCTTCGGTGCCGACAAGGTTATGACCGCACTTATATCTGGCGAGGCGCAGATTGGATTCATGGGCTCGGAGTCATCAATCTACGCATACAACGAGGGGAACACCGACTACGCAGTCAACTTTGCACAGCTCACACAGCGCGCCGGAAACTTCCTTGTGGCAAGGGAGCCTATCGAAAACTTTTCATGGGATATGCTAAAGGGAAGCACAATCCTTGGCGGAAGAGCCGGCGGAATGCCTGAGATGGTTCTCGAGTATATCCTAAAGAACAACGGAATAGACATAGCAAACGACCTTGAAATTGTACAGAATATCGACTTCGGACTTACAAGCGGCGCATTTGCGGGTGGTCAGGGCGATTTCACAGTCGAATTTGAGCCACACGCCACCAAGCTTGAGAAGGAGGGAAGCGGCTATGTAATCGCAAGTCTCGGAGTTGACAGCGGCTACGTCCCTTACACAGCCTACAGCGCAAAAAAGAGCTATATAGCCAAAAACCCTGAAATCATACAGGGCTTCACAAACGCACTCCAGCGCGGCATGGAATATGTAAGTTCACATACATCGGAGGATATCGCAAAAGTTATTGCACCTCAATTTCCGGATACCGATGTCGACACAATCGCCACCATCGTCGAGCGCTACAAATCACAGGATACATGGAAGAATGACCTTGTATTCTCAAAGGACAGCTTCACATTGTTGCAGGATATTCTCTATGAAGCTGGTGTTATAACCGAGTACGCACCTTACTCGGACCTTGTCGACACAGATTTTGCACAGAAAGCGTTAAAATAATGTAAAAATTCAGTCCGAATTTCACAATAAATATAAAAATACCAATCTCCATTAGTAAGATTAGTCAGGTAAGTCCCCACCCCCTGCTTATTGTTCTTCGCAATTTAAGCAGGGGGCTTACTTGATTTGATTAAAATCCGGCTTTTTGAGATTGGTACAAAATACGGCATTATGATATTTTTTACAGTGCATTAAATCATTGATACATATCCATTTTCCTATTCTTTTATCTGTATATATGTTCCAAGCATGAAATCCCTATTTTCAAAATTCGCAATTAGTTCAATATTTTTCAGCAATTTAGTAAAATTTCATTTGCCTGATTAGAATGATTAGTCTATAATTGAATAGTCCGCTTGGACAAATTTTTTATCTGAAAGGATTTATGTATGAATTATGATATTGCATCCGAGCTTAGTACCATGTTTGATTTAAGCCGGAAAATTCCATCACTGACCCTCGCCTTCATAGCGGCATCGGGAATTTTACTTATATGCTTCGGCGTTGGCATTGTCCTAATGACAAAACACAAGGTCGGACTTAGATTTCTCCCCGTGCTCTATGGCTCAACTGCCTATCTTTTGTTCTATGTAATGATAGGAAGCTTTTTTTCGGGACTTCTCTCCATGACAATTTCCGAAAATGCAAATACTGCCGTCACTGCCATAATGAGAATTGTTATTCTTATCGTTACATCCTCGCTCATCGTCGGAGGTCGTTTCTTTGCAATGTGGTTCATCCGCAAGTACTATTCCGACTACTGCGATGCCTGCGGCATAGGTGTCGGCGTATCGCTCACAGAAGCCATAATAAACGGCATTACAATTTTCTTAAATTACTCACTGTGCGTAACACTCAACTCCTCGGGACTTGAAACCTTTGTCAACAGCTATGACACCGTTGAGGAGGCAGCAGCACAGCTTAGCTCAATTTGGTTTTTCTATGAAAATCCATCGTACACATATATATTTTCAGGCTTTGAGAGCATAATGTTTATGCTTTTTAACACTTTTATTTCCGTAATGTTTTATGCAATATGGACTGGAAGGCTCAAAAAAACGCACCTGTTATCCGTTGTCGGAATACAGGCACTCATATACCTTCCGAGCAGCTTGTACTCGTCGGGAGTATTGTTTAACAATGTCGGTTGCTTTATAACCGAGGTACTTATATTTGCCGGAACAACACTGTTGTTCTTCAAGATGCACAAGACCTACTTCAAGGATGTAACGCCTCCTGTAAACACTAAAAATGGAAAGAACTCATCCAGCTCATCAAAGTCAAGCAAAAAGATGCCTGATTTCAACAAAAATATCAATAAATAGGGAAAAATATTCAAAATCTCATTCACAAAATCGCTTTTTTAAGCAAGTAAATAGGGATTGCCGTAATGGCAATCCCTATTTTCATAATCTCGTTAAGTACAAATACTGCTCTTTTATATATATATTAAAAAGGCACACTGTAAAACTTCGTTGATTATAATTTTGTTACGTTTGTAGCCTGTGGTCCCTTAGCGCCGTCAACTACGTCGAACTCTACTGCCTGACCCTCTTCAAGAGACTTAAAGCCTTCCATGTTGAGTCCTGAGTAATGTACGAATACATCCTTGCCGTTCTCATCAGAGATGAAACCGTAGCCCTTTGAATTGCTGAACCACTTAACTGTACCCTTGCTCATTGTGATACCTCCAAAATATTTAAAAAAAATTGATACTATGGCGCTTCTGCCACAGCACACGCGCTCTGTAAAAGCACATCGTTAGAATATCACAGAAAATTAAGGGTGTCAAGGACTATCCTTTTGCATATTTAAGTATTTTTTTAAGTTCATCAACAGTAAAATTGTATGCCGTGTTGCAAAAATGACATTTGAGCTCGATTGTCTCCCCCTCATCTATCATTTCCTGCAATTCTTTCTTGCCTATGCTTATAAGCGCTTTCTCGACACGCTCCTTGGAACAGTTGCATTTGAATGCCGCCGGTGTCTTTTCATTGATGTCAAGCCCAAACTCGCCAAGAACCTCGTCAAGAATATCCTCCGGTGTCATGCCCTTCTCGAGCATTGATGTTATGGAACTCATATTGTTTATCTTCTCCTCAAGCCTGTCGATAAGAGCGTCCTCGGCAAAAGGCATAACCTGAATGATGAGACCTCCCGCCTGCTTGACAGTATTGTCATGCTCCATCAGGACTCCTAGCGCAACAGCAGACGGAACCTGCTCACTCGATGCAAAATAGTATGTCAAATCCTCGGCAATCTCCCCGGACACAATCTGGCAGCTTCCGCTATAAGGCTCCTTCATTCCGATGTCCTTTATAACTGTGAGCATACCTTTTCCGACAGCTCCGCCCACATCGAGCTTGCCCTTGCTGTTAGGAGGCAGCATTACATCAGGATTTCCGACATAGCCCTTCACTCCCGCCTTGGAATCGGCAGTGACCATAACTCCGCCGATTGGTCCGTCACCCTCAAGCTTTATTGTCAAAAGGTCGTCATCGCCCTTCATCATAACTCCCATCATTGCCGCCGCTGACAACATTCTTCCAAGTGCCGCCGTAGCCACCGGCGATGTGTTATGTCTCTTTCTTGCCTCCTCGACAAGGTTTCTTGAACTGATTGCAAATGCTCTAAGCTGATTGTCAGCCGCAGTTGCTCTTACAATATAATCTTCCATTTCAATCTCCATTTCTATTTTTTTAAAATATAGTAGGCTCGCTCACCCTTTACTTGATATTCTGAGAGTTTAAGCCCACACTTTTTCGCCATATTTTTAACTTGATTGTATGAATACGCCCTCTGTCTGTGCCGCTCCGTATAGCTTGCGCACAGCCTTCCGACCAGCTTTTCATAAAATGTGATATCGTATGTGTTGATATGCCTTTTTTCATCATAATGATTTTCCCAGACATACGACACTCTCCCCGCTCTGTCGGTAAAAACATTATCCCCCAGCTCGTCGCGGTAAAACTCCTCCGTTTTCATATCAAATATGAACACACCACCGTCACAAAGCTGATACGCCGCCGCCTTCATCGTGAGCTCCAAATCCGTCCTGCTTGTTAGGTAGTTCATGGAATCGCAAACACTCACTATCCCCTTGCAGCTTCCGCTCCGCAAAAACGGCGCTCTCATATCCGCGACATATGCCTCAAAATTGGGAATGAGTTTCTTTCCCGCTTCCTCAATCATATCCGCAGAAATGTCAATCCCGACAACCCTGTAGCCCTCCATGCAAAGATACCTTGCCATGCTTCCGGTCCCACAGCCAAGCTCCAAAACAATATCACCGTTTTTTTGCTGCCCCTTGTCACGCGGGACAACATCATACTTTTTCAATTTTTCTATAACATAGTCTGCCCAGTCATTATATGGTATATCTGCCATAAACGCATCATACCATCTGGCAAATTTCTTATATGCCGCCATAAAATTCCCCCCCTGTCGCTGCTTTATATTCAGTCAAGCGGATATTCGCAATCCGCTTCGCTTCTTGCTCATAACCAAATAACTGCTTCGCAGTGCAAGTCCCCGCACTTACTTGATTTGGTTAAAATTGTAGTCAAAATATTATTCTATAACTTTAATTAGTACAATATCAATAAGCCAACTTGCTTATTTGTGCTGGCAAAATCACAACTTACACTTTTGACACTCACACCATAGTATCAATTTTCGCCTCAAAATGCAAGCCGAGCTTGAATTTTCGCAAAAATCACCGTATACTATTGATACTAACCATTATTAGAAGGGGCAAACATCTATCATGAATACATTTCATCTTCCGACAACCATGAAAAAAATCAATAGACGCAAGCTTATAATGCCGTGCATATTTTTAATATTCTGTATTTTTATGCTCCACATTACAAAGCTCTACACGCTCTTCTCCCTCCCGGTTGTGACTACTCCAACTCAGGCTACGACAGCGTATCACAACGGAACATCCTACGTCAATGCAAAGCTTTCAAATCTCTACTACACAGGGGTAAACCGCACCAGCGGCAGAAAAATAAAAGGCTGTTATTACTACTGTCTGTATGACAACAACTGTTATTATGTTCTCATATCGGCATCCGCTCTCGGTCTTGACAGCTACTCCCAGACACCTCCTGCAATGCTGTCCGAGTTCAACGGCAAAGCAAAACTCGACTCTAATATCTCCGAGATTGATTCCCTCAACAATCTTGTAAGCGCCAACCTTGACTGGACAAGCCAGTCGCTAAACATGATGAGCAGCAAAGTTCTCATAAACCAGTACCGCATGTCACAGGGAAGAGAATATATCCTGCTCGCTCTGATTGGACTTGCCTCTCTTTTGGCGATAGCGCATGAACTTATAGTGATTATCTCACTGATTAACCCACTCTATTCGCGCACTGTCATCCGCCTTTCGCGCTACGGCAATAAAATAGAACTCTATCAGTCGGCATGTGATGAGTTTGAGACCTCACACGCATATGCCCCGGGAATAACCCTCACCGACAACTTTTTTATCGCGTATGACAGGCACAACATACATATCGTACCGTTAAATGTAATCGTATGGGCATACAAATTTGGAACCATGCACACAAGAATGTTGCATCACAACATAAGCTATTCCCTAAGCGTCGTGGCAAACGACAAAAAGCACTACATCGTGCACCACAAGACCAAGGACGCTGTTGAGCTCGTCCTGAATGCTCTACAGACACGTTTCCCGGAAATTCTAATCGGGTACAGTGCTGGCAAATTTCAGTCTTGACGTTATGATGCTTATGTTATAAAATAATATTACTATGGTTATTTTACTGTAGTCGACACAAGAATATTATATTTTATTAGAAGGAAGTACAATAATGTCATTACTTGAAACATGGAGAAATCTTGCTTACGAGCAGGAGATGGACGACCAGAAATATCAGATGTTCTGGGCAACATATTTTAATTTTGAGAAAGGTGTTTACGAGGAAATCCTTGCTGCAAAGGAGCCTGTAAGCGGAACTGTCAAGGAGCTTGCCGAGCATTTTGGCCTTGAGCTTCTCACTATGGTAGGTGTTCTCGACGGAATTAACGACAGCTTAAAGACACCTAATTCTATCGAGACAATGGATGAGAACACTGTTGTTTCCATGGATTTTGACAAGGAATTACTCTACAAGAACATGATAGCTGCCAAGGCTGAGTGGTTATACACACTTCCACAGTGGGACGCTCTCCTCGACGCAGACACACGCAAGGCTCTATACAAGGAGCAGAAGCTTTCCACAACCGTAGTCAACACACAGCCTAAGGTTGGACGCAACGACCCATGTCCATGCGGTTCAGGAAAGAAGTACAAAAAATGTTGCGGAGCGAATGTATAAATCAATCTCTTGCGGTAATACTTTTATTATCACAAAAGAAGATTTACCGATTTTCTGTCTTGATGGCAGGAAATTATCCTCCCCTTTTTTATGGCACACGGCACGGAGTATTTCGGTGGGCGTGTGCCTTTTTTGTTTTGCATATAGTAAAATATGATAAGGAGAATTTTATATATGAAAAAAAGAATACTAGCGATTGGCGCGATTGTGATTTTGGTCGGATTGTATGTAGCTTGTCTGGTGCTTGCACTTATACATAGCGACGCGGCTTTCAAACTTTTGCAGCTCACACTTGTGATGACGGTGCTCGTGCCTGTGACGGCTTACGTTGTCATGATGTTCTACAAGCTCGGACACAGGGGCGACGACTATGACGAGAACAAGTAATTTTCACAACTGACACAACACAATTTTATACATCGCAAATAAGACGGGCAATAACTACGATGAAAGCAACTGCCCATATAAAACATATAATTTTGTAATATTTATTCTTGGAAATACACAAGGAATAAAAGGTTAACAAGACAAGTTAAGCAAAAAACTTCCAATAACAGTTTTTCCTGTAAGACAAAAAATGAGCATGAAGTCTTACTCTTCATGCTCGAATATCATAAGCTCCGCGTTATTTTTCTCCGATATAACAAATCGCTTCACCAACTTGTAAGCCGAATTTTTCGAGTATCTCACAGCCATCTGTGGATTTCTCGAATACATTATAATTCTGCCCTCAGCCGTGAGGTGTCTGTTGGCACAGATAAAAAATCTCTTATAAATGTTATCCAATTCAAGTGTCACTTTGTCGTTCATGGCAAACGGCATGTCCGTAAATATCTCATCAAAAAGGTATTCATGCTCAAAAGTGAAGAAATCCCTGTTCACATAATGGACAATCTGTTCTGCTGCCTCCGTGTTCACCCTCGCACCGGCGATAGCCTCGCCGTTGATGTCAAGACCGTAAGACGTGTTAGCCTTAACTACCTTCTGTCTCTCGATAAGC
This sequence comes from Eubacteriales bacterium, assembly GCA_050874385.1. Lineage (GTDB taxonomy): Bacteria > Bacillota > Clostridia > Lachnospirales > Lachnospiraceae > CAG-882. Next base: position 32,177 of record JBNMKO010000012.1, on the reverse strand, counting down.
ATCGTTCCCACACCGCAGAACGGGTCAAGCACCTGAGCGTCAGCTGCCATATAATCCTTGGCAAGCTCAACCATAAGCGCCGCATTTACCGGCTTTATCGATGCCGCGATATGCTTCTTAAAGTATGAAAAGCGCTCATCTTCAACAGTGTAGAGCTTTAAAAGCATGTTGAGCTTATGCTCCTTACTCTCGATAAGTCTAAGCTCAATCTCATAGTCGGAAGCAGAGTTGATAAGCTTTCTCCCGCTCCGTCTCTCAAGCTCACCGGAAAATCTTCTGACAAACTTTCCCTTTTTCTCCATATCGAGTGTGCTCTTTAACTCCACGCGGAAGTAGAACGGCTGGTTTTTTTCTCCCTTGTGAAGCTTGTTAAGCAGCTTGACAAGTCCGGACTCGGCAAGTGTTTTTGCCGCCGTCTCCGGCTCAAAATCACAGGACTTGCCTCCCGGTATGACAAACAATACATCGCTGTAGGTTCTCACATCCCTCAAAAATGACAAATCATCCGTGGCAAAACGCACACCGCCCTTAAATGGCAGAAGCTTCACACCCAGCTCTTCAAGCTGTGCCTTAGTCACATCCATGTTGAGCTTATTGGTGATAAGTATGCCCTCCACATCGCTGTCGAGCTTCTTAAATCCGGTAAACTTATGCTTATTTACGCCCTCAAAGGAAATGATAAGTTCCGTGAGAGCTTTCATCTCCTCGTCGATATGCTTTTTGTTCTCAGGTGTAATCTCCATGTCCGAAAGCTCATTTACCCGCTCCTTAAAAAATGGAAGGTACTCCTCAATATCGTACCCTTTTAGCGCCTCAAGATATGCCGAGCGCACAAAAAGCTGACTCTCCTTTTTGTATCCGTCCACAAGAGCCTGCGTAAAGTCGGACATGTCCAGCCCTCCCATAAGGAGGGCTGCATTCTTTCTAACCTTAGCGTCATCGCTGTCAAGGAAACTCTTCATTGACTCAATATCGTCCTCGACAAGCTCAAACAAATCATTCATAAGGGCATCATCCTTTATTGCACTTCGCAGTGCACTCAGATTTTGCCTCGTATCTATGCCTCTTTTGGCATTTTCATAAAGTTCTCTAACCATAATTATAATCTGCTTGTTCTCTTTATAATGTCATGTCTCTTAGGGCCGTTTGACACAAGAGTGATAGGTGCCTGAATTTCCTGCTCGATAGCATCAATATAATCCTTACAAGCCTGTGGAAGCTCATCATAATTCTTAATTCCTCTGATATCGCACTTCCAGCCCGGCATTGTCTTTAATACAGGCTTTGCCTTCTCAAGCTTATATGTTGTAGGGAAGTCCTTGACAACCTCGCCGTCACTCTCATATCCGACACACATAGGAATTTCATCGAGATATCCCAGAGCATCGACAACTGTGAGAGCAACCTCCGTTGTTCCCTGCATACGCACACCGTAACGTGTCGCAACAGCATCAAACCATCCCATACGTCTTGGACGACCTGTTGTCGCACCGAACTCGCCACCGTCACCGCCGCGTCTTCTGAGCTCGTCCGCCTCGTCGCCAAAAATCTCGCTGACAAATGCACCTGCGCCAACAGATGAGGAATATGCCTTTACAACTGTGACAACATCCTTAATCTCGGCAGCCGGAATACCTGCACCGATAGCGCCGTAAGCTGAAAGTGTCGATGAAGATGTAACCATAGGATAAATTCCGTGGTCAGGGTCTTTGAGAGCTCCAAGCTGACCCTCGAGAAGAATGTTCTTGCCCTCCTTGATTGCATTGTGTAAGAAAAGTGATACATCTGCAACATAAGGCTCAACCATATCCCTGTATGAGAGCATAAGCTTGAATACCTCGTCCGCATCGAGAAGTGGCTTGTGATAGAGATGCTCAAGTAAAATATTCTTGTATGCGACAACTCGCTCAACCTTTTCCTTGAGTGCTGCCTCATCAAAAAGCTCGCTCACCTGAAAACCAATCTTAGCATATTTATCTGAATAGAATGGGGCAATACCTGACTTTGTAGAGCCAAATGACTTTCCTGCAAGTCTTGCCTCCTCGTATGTATCAAAATCAACATGGTACGGCATAAGAATCTGTGCTCTGTCAGACACAAGAATCTTAGGTGTAGGAACACCTCTGTCCTCCAAGCTCTTAATCTCATTGAAGAGATATGGAATATTGAGCGCAACTCCGTTACCTATAACACTTGTTGTGTGGTTGTAAAAGACACCCGATGGAAGAAGATGAAGCGCGAACTTGCCGTAGTCATTAATAATGGTATGGCCTGCATTGCTTCCTCCCTGAAAACGAACAATAATATCTGACTCCTCAGCAAGCATATCTGTAATCTTACCCTTGCCTTCGTCTCCCCAGTTTGCACCGACAATAGCCTTAACCATAGTTATTCCTCCTAATAGTCAATAATAATGTATGAATTTTTCATACTTTTAATTTTAGTAGTACAAGCTGGAGCATTACTCTCAAGCTCATACTTCTATAGTATACTATAAAATTCCTTTTATGTAAATCTATAAAACAAAAAAGTGTTCAAGCACCTCAAAGAAATTCTCAAAAGTTTTTCTACAGCACATAGGGTTCTCAATCACAATACCATCCGCGCCAAGCCCCGTCACGCTGAACGCCATAGCCATTCTGTGGTCGTCAAATGTCTTTATATGCGCCGGCTGTGGATTTCCATGGCAGATATAAATGCCCTCTTTTCCATCTTCCTCAAACACCCCGCACTCAATTTTCATCGCGCGAAGATTGGTCAGTATCGCATCTATTCTGTCGGACTCCTGAAGCCTTATATGGCCTATGTTATGTATCTTTGTCGTTCCCTGTGCAAACGGCGCGATGGCGGCAAGCGTCATTGTCTGGTCGGAAAAATCGTTCATGTCTACATCGACTGCCCTCAAAACTCCATCTACCGGAGCCGTGACCATTATGCCCTCCTCGGTCTCATCAACAGCACAACCCATTTTTTCAAGCACATCAAGAAATTTCATATCGCCCTGCATCATTCCATGCCTGCTTCCGACAACCGTAACTTTTCCCCCTGTGACAGCCGCTGCCGCCCAGAAATAACATGCCGCGGAGATATCGGGCTCAATATAGTACTCTCCCACACTGTAGTGCTGTCCTGCTGCCACATGGTAGTCGTGACCATCATAGACCACCTCACAGCCAAAATCTTTCATCATAGCCGCCGTTATCCTAATATACGCCCCATCCGTCTTTTGGCTTGTTATAACTATATCAAGACCGTCCGGCATGAGAACCCCTGACATCATAAGAGCACTCAAGAACTGTGTACTTCTACTTATATCAACATGAGCTGTATTATTTTCCACAGTTCTACAATTCTGCTTGTATCTTCTTCCCCTCACAATTACTGGAAGATGTCCACTCTCCCCAAGATACTCAAATTGCGCCCCCAACTCTGTCAGCGCATCAAACAGCGCGTCCATCGGCCTTGCCTGCATCTGTGGTGTCGCATTTATTGTGTATTCGCCGTCCGACATTCCGAGCATAGCCGTGAGAAATCTCGCCGCTGTGCCCGCACTCCCCACATCTATTGTACCCGTCTTTTTGGGAATATCTCCGCCAAGACCGTCTATCTCAACTCTTTTTTTCACCTCATCCACAGCGATTTTATATCCAAGCGATTGCAAACTCCCAATGAAATGTCTCGAATCATCCGAAAACAATGCCCCCTCAAGAACCGAATGACCTTTAGCCATCGCCGCCATAAAAAGTGCCCTGTTTGTCACGCTCTTAGAACCCGGCACAGTCACGCTCGCCTCTATCGGGCGCACTGCCCTTTTAACCTCATATACATCCATGCTTTTTTCCTCATTTCTATTTTTATATAAAAAATTGTAAAACTCCGTATGTAAATGCCGGACGTTGCACAACTATTCATTTATAAACTTGAATTTTACAATTACATCATCAATCCATATTTAGACACGCAATCTTACGAACTAGGAAAGCTGTTACTTACATTTAAGCATGACGTATCATTTTTCCTAATTCTAATAAGTTCTAAATAATTACATAATAAATATTATCACTCGGCTCATTTGTTGGCAAGTTGTACTTGCTTATGCCTTAAAAGTATATTATTATAATGCCTTGATGCCACATATCTTTTAATACCATATTTCTTCAAATAAATATAATAATCACTGAAAGGATTTTACAGAATGAACAAAAATACCCCAAAACGAAAAAATAAAGATGACAATAAAAAGTCATATTTAATCCCCTCTATCGCCCTGATATGTGTAATAGCACTCACGATAACACTTATATCCGTGCTGTCAAACAAGGGCAATAAAAATGAAAACACTTCAACAGCCTCCGACGGCAACGCCAGCATAGCTGATACAACCGCCGAGACGACTACCGAACCTACAATACCGGAAATTAATTTCTTTGGCATGGAATACAGACAGGATGTAAACGAGCTTTCAATAGACGACAACACTATAAGCACAATGGAGCACGATGCAGTATACTCTGGTATCTGTGACGCGCTGAACAATTTTTCCGCGCTTGAGCTTATGGATGTAAAAGCCGCAAATCTCACTCTCGATGAGATGACATATCTCAAAGAAAATTATCCTTCCGTCAAATTTGTGTGGAATGTGGATTTATATGGAAAAGAGATTTCCTCCGACGATACAGAAGCGGATATAAACGGCATTGAAGTGACAGATATTGAGGATTTGAAGACAAAGCTCCGCCTTCTCGATGGATTGACCTATATAGATATGTGCGACTGTGGACTTGAAAATGAGCAGATGGAAGAATTAAGAAATGAATTTCCACAGATTAAGTTTGTGTGGAACGTGACACTCGGGCTGTGGACAATCAGAACCGATACGGTTGCATTCTCAACGCTGAAGGACGGCACAATAACCTACCGTCTCACCAACGATGACTGCAAAGTGTTAAAATACTGCACCGATATGGTCGCTCTCGACCTCGGGCACAACAAAGTCACCGACCTTTCATTTCTTGAGTATATGCCCGAGCTAAAAATACTCATACTTGTTGACAACTGGCTTACCGATACACAGTCACCTTACCTTTATGACCTGTCAATGTTAAAATATTGTCCAAAACTTATGTATCTTGAATTTTTCGTCGGCGATGTGACGGATATAAGCGTGTTTGACTATCTTCCAAATCTGGTCGACCTAAATATAAGCTACAACCCTATAAGCGATGTCTCACATCTTCTCAACTTTACAAAGCTTGAGCGTCTGTACATCGAACACACCAATCTTACCGAACAGGACTACGAACTTTTAAAGGAGACCTATCCGGATGCCTACATCGTATATTACGGCGAAGGCTCCGTTGACCAAGGATGGCGTGAACATGAGAGATACTTTGCTATGATAGATATGTTCCACAATAATTATGTGAATGACCTCTTTAAAGATTGAGCAATATATTTTTATAAAAAACGCCGTACCACATCACAAATGGTACGGCGTTTTTTAACAGTTACACGTTTATCTCCGCTGTCATTCCAAGCTCGTCCTTGCTCGCCTCGAGAATAGGATTGATAACCTCGGTGAGAAATTCGTCAACCTGCTCCTTTGCGCGTCCTGTGTACTTGGATGGGTCCATGGACTTTTTGAGGTCGTCAAGTGAAAGGTTGAATGCCGGGTCTGCCGCGATAAGCTCGAGCAGATTGTTGTCAAGTCCCTTCTCTTTTACATTGCGCCCTGCCTCCATGGAAAGAGTACGGATTTTCTCGTGAAGTTCCTGACGGTCTCCGCCAGCCTTAACAGCATCCATCATAATGTTCTCGGTTGCCATAAATGGAAGCTCTGCCATTATATGCTTCTCGATAACCTTCTCGTACACAACAAGTCCGTCAACAACATTCATGTAGAGGTCTAAAATACCGTCAGCCGCAAGGAAAGCCTCCGGAACTGACATTCTCTTGTTGGCTGAGTCGTCGAGTGTCCTCTCAAACCACTGCGTTGCCGAGGTGATTGCCGGGTTCATCGCATCTGCCATAACAAAATTTGCAAGCGATGCTATTCTCTCACTTCTCATAGGATTTCTCTTGTAAGCCATAGCCGATGAACCAATCTGATTTTTCTCAAAAGGCTCCTCAATTTCCTTTAAATGCTGCAAAAGTCTTATATCATTTGAGAACTTATGCGCACTCGCCGCAATGCCTGCAAGGACATTTACAACCCTTGTATCAACTTTTCTTGAATATGTCTGACCAGAAACAGGATAAACATCGTCAAATCCCATCTTATTTGCAATCATCTTGTCAAGCTTTCGTATTCTGTCATGGTCGCCGTCAAAAAGCTCCAAAAAGCTTGCCTGTGTTCCCGTCGTTCCCTTAGAGCCGAGAAGTCTCATTGAACCGATGAGATAGTCGAGGTCATCGAGGTCGAGCTTTAACTCCATAAGCCAAAGTGTAGCTCTCTTTCCCACCGTTGTAGGCTGTGCCGGCTGAAAATGTGTGAACGCAAGCGTAGGAAGTGCCTTGTACTTGTCAGCAAACTTTGCAAGCTCCGCCATGACATTTACAAGCTTCTTTCTCACAAGCTTCAAAGCCTCCGTCATTATTATAAGATCTGTGTTGTCCCCCACATAACAGCTTGTAGCTCCAAGATGAATTATTCCCTTTGCCTTAGGACACTGAACACCATAAGCATAGACATGTGACATAACATCATGTCTTACAAGCTTCTCTCTCTCCTTTGCAACATCATAGTTGATATCATCCTTGTGAGCTTTAAGCTCCTCAATCTGCTCATCCGTGATGTCAAGACCGAGTTCCTTCTCTGTCTCCGCGAGGGCAATCCAGAGTCTTCTCCATGTGCGGAACTTCTTGTCAGGTGAAAAAATGTACTGCATCTCCTTGCTCGCATAACGCTCTGCGAGAGGGGTCTGATAACGGTCTGTGCTCATTCGTGTACTCTCCTATCTTTATTATTTAATTATTTAAGTATCTACGAAACTTTTTCTGTTAATGCTTCATATTATACAATTTTGTAATAGGATAAAATTGCATATTTATTTTACTTTAAAAGCGAACTCTGAAATTATCCAGTCAATCACTCATGCTCCCCGCGAATATCCTTATCCGGCGGAGCAATCGGGTAATTCCCCGTAAAACATGCGTCGCAGAAATCACAATTCTCCTCAACCATATGCTTCAAGTCTCCAACATCAATGTAGCCAAGTGAGTCCGCTCCAATATACTCGCGTATCTGCTCAACCGTGTGTGTGCTCGCAATAAGCTGGTCGCTCGATGGGATATCCGTTCCAAAATAGCATGGATACAAAAATGGAGGGGACGATATTCTCACATGAACCTCCTTTGCACCCGCATCCTTTAACATCTTTACAATTCTTGCGCTTGTCGTTCCTCTCACTATGGAGTCGTCTATCATTACCACGCGCTTTCCCTTTACAGCCTCCGTTAGAACATTGAGCTTAATTTTGACACTGCTCTCGCGCTGTTCCTGCTTAGGCTTGATAAATGTACGCCCGACGTAGCTGTTCTTGATAAAAGCCATTCCATAAGGTATTCCCGACTCAAGCGCATACCCCATAGCCGCCACATTGCCGGACTCAGGCACTCCGACAACAAGGTCTGCCTCTACAGGATGCGATTTTGCCAAAAGTCTTCCTGCCATTATTCTCGACATATATACACTTATGCCGTCAATATGGCTGTCAGGTCTTGCAAAATATATGTACTCGAAGATACATTTCTTGTGCTCTTTCTGGCACATTGATGTATCGGACTCGATATGCCCATCTGCCGTGATTGTGACTATCTCGCCAGGAAGCACGTCCCTGACAAACTCCGCTCCAACAGCGTCAAGTGCACATGTCTCCGACGACAAAACATAAGTATTGTCACGCTTGCCAATGCACAACGGCTTAAACCCAAACGGGTCTCTTGCGCCAATCATTTTTCTTGGACTTAGAACAATAAGCGAGTAAGCTCCTACTATCTTTTTCATCGCGCTTGCAACAGCCTTCTGTACACTTGGAGTGTTAAGACGCTCCCTCGCGATATGATATGCGATAACCTCCGAGTCAATCGTGGTCTGGAAAATAGCTCCCGTGTAGGAAAGCTCCTCCCTCAAATCAACAGCATTTATAAGATTTCCATTGTGTGCCATGGCAAGTGTTCCCTTGACATAGTTGAGCACAAGCGGCTGTGCGTTCTCTCTTGTAGAGCTTCCCGCAGTGGAATAGCGCACATGACCGACACCGATGTTACCCTTTAGCTTCTCCAAATCCTCCGGCGTGAACACCTCGTTGACAAGTCCCATGTCCTTGTGTGAGAGCACTTTGCCCTTAGGTCCATTGGTATCGCTCACCGCAATACCGCAGCTCTCCTGTCCTCTGTGCTGGAGTGCAAAAAGTCCATAGTATATGGTGGATGCCACATCCCCGCCATCAATATCATATACTCCAAATACTCCACACTCCTCGTGAACCCCATCCTCATCATAATAGCTGTTCGAAATATTATTCATTTTCTGTCCCATATTCGCTCCGCATTATTAAAGTGTAAATTCCTTGCCTGTGAGAAGTAAATAAGCCTCCTTATACTTGTCAACAGTCTTTGTGACTACCTCCTCAGGAAGAAGGTAATCGCTGTCAGGATTTGCCTTTAACCAGTCTCTTACATACTGCTTGTCGAATGATGGCTGTCCCTTGCCTGCCTCATAGCCCTCAAGCGGCCAGAAACGTGAGCTGTCAGGTGTGAGCATCTCATCGCCCAACACCACATTGCCGTTCTCGTCAAGACCGAACTCAAACTTAGTATCAGCAATGATAATTCCTTTGCTGAGTGCATACTCGGCACACTTCTTGTAGAGAGCGATTGTGCAGTCCTTAATCTTAGTCGCATACTCAAGACCCTTGCCCGGGAACTTCTTTTCAAGCACCTCTATGCTTCTTTCAAAGGAAATGTTCTCGTCATGGTCGCCGATTTCTGCCTTGGTGCTAGGTGTGTAGATTGGCTCAGGAAGCCTCTCGGACTCTTTAAGACCCTCCGGGAGCTTAATTCCGCATACGGTTCCGTTCTTCTTGTAGCTCTCCCAGCCGCTTCCCGTGATGTATCCTCTTACAATGCACTCGATAGGGAGCATTGTGAGCTTCTTGCACATCATGGCTCTCTTATTAAAACGCTCATCGTGGAAAAACTCAGGCATGTCATTAGTGTCAACTGAAATCATATGATTAGGTACAACATCTTTTGTGTAGTCAAACCAAAACTTGGACATCTGTGTCAGGATGGCACCCTTCGCCGTAATCTTGTTCTTTAAAATGTGGTCAAAAGCTGAAATTCTGTCTGTTGCCGCAATAACAAGGTTCTCGCCGATATCATATACCTCTCTGACTTTTCCTTCGTACAATAACTTGAATTCTTCCATCTTTATCCTCTTTTCCGCCCATTTAGGCAATATGTGTGGACAGGAACATATTTAATTGTGCAGACTTTTAAGTCCGCTTTCACGAACCTGCCTGATTTACGTTTTTTAGTATATAGCATACACATAAAGAAATCAACTTAGATTTTCCTCATTTTTCCGCATCAGGCGTTAAGTTGCTCACAACATACAAAAAATTCATTCCCGCATTCTGTGCCACCATGCCGTCAGAACCGTACTCATTTCCTACCATAAGACACTCATTTGGAACAATTTTTGCATCAGGATATTTTTCAAAAAGATACTTTGCAAATGCCTCATCAGGCTTTTTAAATCCCGCATCGGAGGATATCGCAATTCCATCAAAATATTTTACAAGGTCAAGGCTCTCCAGCTCCGGCATTGTAAAAATTGCCTGCGCATTGGACAAAAGCCACACCTTCACCCCCATATCGTGAAGCTTTTCAAGCATCTCATACACACCATCATACACGCGCACATACGCTCTCGACTCAACCCTGAAAATGTAGCCGAAAGCATCCGTAAACTCTCTGGTCACTCTCTCATTTTTCCGCGCACACAGCTCATAGAACACATCCGAGATATTAATCTCAATCTTATTATCCGGATATTTCTCCTGCAAAAGCCCGCTGTACTTTTTGCACAGACCGGCATACTCCCGCTTTAACTCCTTATACTCATAATGAACGCCGTGTCTCCTCAAAAACTTTGCAAGCTTCTTCCAAAAATTCTTCTGCTCCTCATTCGTATGTATATCAACCAAAGTTCCGTATAAATCAAACACAGCGTGTCTTTCACCGCTGTGTCTGATTTCATCTATTACGGAGTCCTTGATGTCACTTATATCACATCTTATCATTTTTGACTCCTTTATTTTGATTTTAAAGCTTCCAGATATCCTTATTGTACTCTGCAATGGTTCTGTCAGATGAGAAGAAGCCCGCATTTGCGATGTTGTGAAGCATCTTCTTCGCCCATCCCATTCTGTCCTCATAGTCTGCGAATGCCTGGTCTTTAACCTTGATGTACTCCTCAAGGTCTAAGAGCGTCATAAACCAGTCCTTCTTCAAAAGCTCATTGTAGAGACGGTCAAGGTTCTCCTCGTTTCCGATTGCAAGAAGCTCATCGCTGATTATAAAGTCAACTGCATCCTTTATAATATCGCTCTTCTCATAGTAATCCATTGATACATAGTCAGCCTTTGCATAGTGCTCAATGACAACATCCGCTGTCTTTCCGAAAATGTACTCGTTCTCCTTGCCTGCGAACTGGCTAATCTCAACATTTGCACCGTCCAAAGTTCCAAGAGTGACAGCACCGTTTAACATGAACTTCATGTTGCCTGTGCCGGATGCCTCCTTGGACGCAAGTGAAATCTGCTCGGAAATATCACACGCCGGAATAAGCTTCTCTGCCTTTGTGACATTGTAGTTCTTTACCATAACCACCTTGAGATATGGGCTTACCTCCGGGTCATTGTTGATAAGCTCCTGCATACAGAGGATAAGATGAATTATATCCTTTGCGATAACATAAGCCGGTGCCGCCTTCGCACCGAAAATAACGGTGATTGGTCTTGCCGGCTTCTTGCCGTCCTTAATCTCGAGATACTTGTGAATTACATAGAGCACATTCATCTGCTGTCTCTTGTACTCGTGAAGTCTCTTTATCTGTATATCAAAGATAGAGTTCTCGTCAAGCTCAATGCCCTGTGTCTCGGACAGGAAGTTGGAAAGCTCAATCTTTGCATCCTTCTTAATCTCTAAGAGCTCGTTTAACACCTTCTCATCATCAATGAACTTTTCAAGCTTTTTGAGCTCTGTAGCGTCAGTCTTGTAGCCGTCACCGATAAGACTTGTGATAAAGTCGGCAAGAGGAGCGTTGCAGTGTAAAAGCCATCTTCTGAAAGTGATGCCGTTTGTCTTATTGTTGAACTTCTCAGGATAAATCTTGTAGAAGTTGTTGAGCTCCGAATCCTTCAAAATCTCAGTGTGAAGGTAAGCAACACCATTTACGCTGTAGCCATAGTGGATATCCATATGAGCCATGTGCACTCTGTCGTCCTTGTCGATGATGTACACGCTCTCATCGTCGAACTTAGCGCGGACTCTCTTGTCTAACTCCTTTATGATAGGCATGAGCTGTGGAACTGCCTTCTCAAGATATGCGATTGGCCACTTTTCAAGTGCCTCAGCAAGTATTGTGTGGTTCGTGTAGGCGCAGGTATTAGTTACCTCCTCAATTGCCGCATCCATCGACATTCCCTCTGCCGTGAGAAGTCTTATAAGCTCAGGGATAACCATTGAAGGATGTGTGTCGTTAATCTGTATAGCAACATATTCATGTAAATCGGTGAGCTTGCATCCTCTCTCCTTAGCTTCCTTTAAGATAAGCTGTGCTGCGTTGCTGACCATAAAATACTGCTGATATACACGAAGAAGTCTTCCTGCCTCATCGCTGTCATCCGGGTAAAGGAAAAGTGTAAGGTTCTTCTTAATCTCCTCCTTGTCAAAGTCAATGCCCTCTTTTACAATGCTCTCATCTATTGTCTCGATATCAAAAAGATGAAGCTTGTTTGTGCGGTTGTTGTAGCCCGTCACAAGGATATCGTACATTCTAGATGTGACTTCCATGTCACCGAACTTAACCTTGTAGGAAACATCGGTCTTGTTTAACCAGCTCTTCTTGTCAATCCAAGGGTTCTTAGTCTCATACTGTAAATTATTCTTGAACTCCTGCTTAAAAAGTCCAAAATGATAGTTAAGACCAACTCCATCTCCGTTAAGACCAAGACTTGCTATTGAGTCAAGGAAACATGCCGCAAGTCTTCCAAGTCCACCATTTCCAAGTGATGGCTCCGGCTCAATCTCCTCAATTTCTGCAAGGCTTCTTCCTGCCTCGTCAAGCTCTGCCTTAACCTCATCATAAACACCGAGATTGATAAGATTGTTGGATAAAAGCTTACCGATGAGAAACTCTGCTGAAATATAGTAGAGCTTTCTCTTTCCCTCATTGCTCTCCTTAGCTGCCGCAAGCTCATTCACACTTGTGAGGAGTGCCTCATAAATCTCTCTGTCTGTGCACTCTGCGATTGTCTTTCCATACTGCTTTTCAACTGCTTCCTTAACCATGATAACCAAACCTTTCCGGGCTGCTGCCCCAAAAATTGTGTTGCCGACAAAACACTCACTATTTTTAGCAAAAATGTTTTTTAATCAGCTTTAATATATTGTCATGTCTAAAAATGTTCTATTTTGCATTTAAGCTGTCTCATATCACCTATAGCGATACATATAGCGATAAGAAATGTTCTTGTTCTGTTTCGCATCTAAGCTGCCAACATATCAACTATTGTGATACATATAGCGATGGAATTTTTTATTGGCTTAAATGTATTCTTCATGCTATGTTTGCATTATAATCTTATTTTCACATATAAATCTTGCATTATAATGGCATAAAGTGGTACAATTCTATCATCATGTGGCAGGAGGTAATTATGAACGGCGGCAATTATGAAAATTTCCACGAAAACAAATCTCACACAAGCGCGGGATTTCCATACAACACATATCTTTGCACAATCCCGCTCGATTTTGAGAGCGTTGCACTGCACTGGCACGACGACGCGGAAATCATATATATAAAAAAAGGGCGCGGGATAGTGAGCGTGGACTTGCACGATATAGTTGTGAGCTCCGGTGATATCGTATTTATCATTCCGGGACGGCTTCACTCTATCAAGAGTTATCCAAATGTGCGCATGGAATATGAGAACATTATTTTTGATATGGAATTTCTCTCATCGAGACTTCCCGAGAGAATGTACAGCGAATATTTTACACCTATGCTTGATGGCGAGCTCGAATTTCCTGTGCTTATATCACCGGACACATGCAGAAAATACGCAGACGCAGCTCACTTTCTCGACATGGCGGACGACTGCTGCCGTGACCGCATGCCCGCATACGAGATTGCCGTAAAAGGCTACCTTTTTTGTTTTTTCTCCGCCATTTTTTCCGACTGCAAACCTGCCGCCATTTCAAAAGTCAACGACAACGTAGAAAAGCTGAAATCTGTTCTCCGCCATGTTGAAAAACATTTTACGGACACAATAACAATAGACGAAATGGCATCCCTGTGCTGCTTCTCGTCGTCCCATTTCATGCGATTTTTCAAACAGACCATGGGAATGCCTTTCACAGCGTATCTAAACGACTACCGCCTGACCCTCGCCGCAAAGGAGCTTATAGAAACCCACAAGGCAGTGCTCGACATCGCAGAGGGGTGCGGGTTTGAAAACCTCTCGTATTTTAACAGAATGTTCAAGAAAAAATATGGGATGACGCCTAGGGAGTACAGGCAGGGGCGGCCTTGATTATTCAGTCTTTTTGTTATCATACCTTAATTTATTATTTTTACACCTAAATCTCATTTTACAACCGCTCCAAACGGCATGAGCGACAGCTTTGCAAATTTAAAGAACTGTTTTCCGAATGGTATTCCTACTATCGTGATACAGAGAACGCAGCCCCAAACGGCATTCGCAACCGCCATAGGAATTCCCGTCAGAATAAGCCAAAAGATATTCGCAATCAGGCTCACCGCTCCGCCTCCGTACTCGATTTCCTTTCCGAATGGGAAAAACGCAAGTCCCGCGAACTTAAAGCACTGTCTTCCGATAGGAATGCCCACAATCGTGATGCACCACAGGCACCCCGCAAGCAGCCACGAAAGTCCCGACACAAAGCCTCCGAATATGAACCATAATACATTTCCAAGACAACTCATTTTTTATCCTCCTTCTCAACTATATGAACATCATACCCCGAACTGAAATTTTGTACAATCCCCTGTGTCACATAGACATCATCATCATCCGCCATCATAATCAGGTCGAACGGTGCTATCTCTTTTCCGTCAAAGCTTCCGCCGCCTCCATATTTTTCCCATAATTTCATGCTCTCGTCAAACCCCAGCACATAGCAGGCAGTCGACAAGCCATCGGCGAGTGTCCCGTCACCGCTCACAACCGTGACTGAGATTAACCCGCTATCTGCCGGATACCCTGTAGCCGGGTCAATAATGTGGTGATACCTCTTTCCGTCCTGCTCAAAATAGCGCTCGTAGCCGCCTGATGTCACAACCGCCTTATCGTGAACACGGACTGCACCGAGATAATCTGCCGTCCACAACGGATTTTCGATTGCTATATTCCAATCGCTTCCGTCCGTTTTTTTATGGTAGCAGTACACATTTCCACCCAGAGAAAAATACGCCGATTTCACGTTATAGCTGTCAAATATCTGCACCAATCTGTCCGTCGCATATCCCTTGGCAAGTCCGCCAAAATCAATGCCCTGACCTGATGACAGCTCAAGCTTATAATCTGTTTTTTTTGAAGCTTCTGAAATGTCAACGGACTCTTCATTTAATTTTTCAACACTGACCCTGCTGCTGTCACATAATGAAAGTACATTCGTCAACTCATCCTCATCCGGCACAGCATATTCCCCCGTTGTAAAACCCCACAGCTCCATGACAGGAAGAATTGTCATATCATAAGCCCCACCCGTGAGCTGGTACAACATAAGCGCATAATCTGTCAGCTCGGACACGTCCGTTCCCAACACTCCGCCACCATTTTTGTTGATAAGGCTCACCTCGCTGTTCTCATTTCCTATTGATAGAAGCTCATCAAGCCTTATTATCTCCGCCTGCGCCGCATCAACCGCCGCCTGTGCATCCTTACCATAACATGTAATCTGCATTATCGTGTCCATCGCGTAGAAGCTCACCGATGCCTGCCTGTCGGAAGAACAGCCATTACATATAAATGCAAACAGACAAAGTGAAATCACCAATGCGCTGATACACAGCCTTGAAAAGTATTTTTTTAATTCTAAATTTTTTTTGTTAAAATATTTTTTATTCATATATTTTATAAATTTCTGTTACCGTCCTCGCATCATTATCGCAATCTGCTCTTTTTTCAGCTCCGCAATCAGTTCATTTACACTCCATTTCATATTATGGACTGTCACAACCGCCTTCAAATGTGTCGGCTCTATGCCGCGCTTTTTGTATTCCGCAAGAAACATGTCTATTTCCTGACTTGAAAGCTCTGAAAATATAATACAGTCGGGAAGTTTAATGTCTGCACTGTCTGATAACTGCGTTTTATCCTTCTGTACACCATCTTTTTTACGCAAATTTTTGGAACTACCAAGTCCCGCAAGCTCGCCAACAGTATGCTCTGCATCTGTCTCATCAAATATCTTTACCTGCTGGTTCAGACTGTGGCACAGACTTAACACCTGCTGCTTTTTTATTTTATCATCGATATGAAGCAATATCATATTACAACCTCCGCACACTGCAAAAAATAAGCAGTTTGATAATTTAACTTTTAAACTTCTGTCTCCTTCATTTCCGACTTTAACTTTAAAAGGGTACTTGATTTAACAAGTACCCGGTGTATAATCACTATAGAAAGTGAATCGGAAACGAGTTCCGATTTGTCCTCTGCAATATTACATCATTAAAGAAGTAGCATCACTTTGGTCGGGGGATGCTATTTCTTTTTGTTATAATGATTGTCTATGTATGACAGAGACGAAAATACTACTAACAACAAAGTCAAAACTTCCATTGTATTCATACTTTCTACAGTACTAAGAGGGCATCTAACAAAACGAACTCGCATCCGATTTCCATAATGTATTATATTGTTTTATTTTAATATATTATATGCGCATTTTTAAGAACAAACGTTCTAAATATGTATTCTATTCCAGCACCAATGCCGCCGCGCCGTATATTCCGCCGTCATTTCCAAGCTCCGCCATAACGAACTTTACATTGCCGCATGGACCGAAAACAACTTTCTTGAATTTTTCCTCGATGAAATCAAGAAGAAAAGCACCTGCCTTGCTTACGCCGCCGCCAATAACGACAGCCTCCATATTGACCGTACATGCAACATTTGCGATTGCCCTCGCAAGAGCGTCGCCCATAATATCCATAACAGAAAGCGCAAGCTTGTCCCCTGTCTTTGCAAGGTCAATAACATCCTTTGCGGTGATATCAACCATATCACGAAGAGGTGTAGGTGTATCCGTGTTCTTCATTGCCTTCTTTGCCTCGCGGACAATTCCGGTTGCGCTCGCCACAAGCTCAAGACAGTCATTTTTGCCGCAGTTGCAATGCTCTGTATTGCCGGGTGCCACAGGCATGTGACCAATCTCTCCGGCTCCGCCCGTTGCACCTGCAACAATCCTGCCGTCAAGGATAACACCGCCGCCTACGCCTGTTCCAAGCGTAACCATAAGCATATCAGAATAACCTCTGCCGCCGCCCTTAAAATACTCTCCGAGCGCTGCGACATTCGCATCATTTCCTGCCTTACAAGGAATACCATGGAAGCTGTCGGCAAATGCTCTCTCAATATTGAAAACGCCCCATCCAAGGTTGACACAGCCATTTACCGTACCGTCCTTCATTACAGGTCCCGGAACGCCGACACCGACACCCTTAACATCCGCTACCTTATAGCCTGCATCTGCAAGATGCTTGTCCATCGACGTACACACATCAAACACGATATTAGCTCCCGCATTTTCTTTTCTCGTAGGAATTTCCCACTTTTCAAGAAGCTCTCCTGCCTCATCAAACATACCAAGCTTAACCGTGGTTCCTCCAATATCAACTCCAAAACAAATCATATTAGTTCCTCCTGAATTTTTAATCTTATTATACTCTTTTATAAGCCAACACGAAAGTTTTTATTTGCTAAAACACAATATTTATTTTATTCTTTCTTTCACAATCTGTTCCACTGCCCAACTTTGCATTTCCAAATACATTTTTCCTTTAATATTTTCATACCTCACCCATCTAAGCACATGGTATTGTTCCACAGGTTCTTTTACTTTCTCAACTAATTTTCCCGAATAATAAACCTGAATAGGATGAAAAAATCCAATCGTGGGATGTTCATAATAGGTTTCTGCTGAACATACTCTTTCCCTTATTTCCACTTTATAACCCACTTCCTCAATACATTCCCGAACAATACATTGCTCATCTGTTTCACCGCTGTCAATCCCGCCACCCAACAGAAAAAAACCTTTTGGTGTCTCTACAACGCCTACCTCTTCACCTTTTATTGGAATTATATAAGCTCCTTTTCTTTCCAAATAAGTTGCATTTTCTTTTTTTCCAAAAATTTTATGCATTTTTACCTCTACTTCTATTTTGTAAAGTTTCTCCAAATTTACCACTTTGCTCACTATGTCAAACTCTTAAGCGTTAAACATTTTGCCAAATTTGAATTTACTTTCTTTGCCATACCATTACATAATCTTTTTCACCAGTAGCCTCATCCATGCTTTCTTCACTAATTTTAAAACCTTCTCTCTGATAAAATTTTATTGCCCGAGTGTTTTTCTGATACACATTCAGACATAATCTCAACTTTTTATCTTTTATATAATTCAACAAACATCTGCCTATACCATGAGACTGTATTTCATCAGAAACAAAAATTCCTTCAATATACTCATCACTTATCCCTATAAAGCCTTGTATCTTTTGCCCATTCTCATACAAATAAACTTCTGCCTGTGACAACATCCCTTTCACCATATCAAAATTATTTTTCCAATATTGAGCTGGAATAAAATAATGAGCTTTTAGATTAGTATCTAACCATATATCAGCTACACTGTCTATATCTGCGCTCTGTAATCTTCTAATCATATCAATTATTCTCCAAAACCTTGCTCTTTCATAGCCACTGGGTGACGGTTCTTAATGGTATGAAGAACCGTCCCTAATGGCAATTACTATTCATTTTCTTCTTTCCTAAAATGCAATCCTGACAATATCCCTATCGGCAGGAAATATGCACACCAAAACTCCAAAGCAATTATTCCTCCAATACTGTCGTTTCCGTCTGACATTGAAGCACTAAAAATGCCTGTCATCGGCATAATCAGACATCCACAGAAAAATATGCCATGAATTATCATAAGATATTTAAGCCATCTATCCTTTTTATTCACGGGCTTAATCGTTAAACCGATAAAAAATGTTGACAATGCCATCATTCCATATCCTAGCAAATCATAACTGAACAGTAAGCCGCCTCTTGAAAAATCCAAAATTTGCACAGCCTGTTCATTCAAGGCATCATTCTTAACCGCTGTTGTCTGTGCGAAATATACCAACAAAATTATAACAGCATACACGCAGCCAAACATCAATCCAACATTTGCCGCGACCTTTCTGTCCGCATCACTCTCGTTGTGAAATCCGGCAATCATCATCAGATATCCCAACGCAAGAAATATACACACAAAATAGCTTCCAAATTTGAATGTAACCATAAATACGGCAAATAAAATTACGGCTACAGTGACTATTATTGAGCCGATTTTGGCAATTATTTCATTCATCCACATAGCTCTCCTTAATTAAAATAAATAAAATTGAATTTTTAAACACTCAAACCGGAATTGTCACCGAAAAAATCCCATAATGTATCAGCTATTTGTATTTCATTATTATCCGTACTGTCGAAACAGGTGATTGTACCATCAGTTTTTATGCAATATACGCAGTCTGCACCATCATCTGAAAATATGCTCCCCTTTATCCGATAGTGTGTGGCATAAAAGGAAGTCCATTCCATTATCATCTCGTGGGAATATAAAATCCATCCGATTTCTATTTTCTCATTAGTATCAGATAAACGCATAGTTTCTGTAATACCATTGCTAATTCGTAAGATGGAATATAGCTGTTGTGGGATATTTTCATATATTTTTCCAATATAAGGCGCATGAAGCAAAATCTGCCCATCATATCGATTTGAAATTCTTTCTATATAATCCATAATACGCTCCGTCAAAATCCTTTTTTAGGGACGGTTCCTAATGGTATGAAAAACCGTCCCTAACGGCAATTAGATATTCACAATCTTACTTGCCACAGTGTCTCGAAAAGCATTGTCATGTTCTACCAGAAGCATTGTCGGGGCAAACTCAGTTATGAGATGCTCAATTTGAATACGGGAGTACACATCAACAAAGTTGAGCGGTTCATCCCATACATACAAGTGTGCCTTTTCACACAGGCTTTTGGCAATTAGTACCTTCTTCTTTTGTCCGCCAGAAAATTCTTTAATATCCTTTTCAAACTGCACACGCTCAAAATCCATTTTCCTAAGAATTGCCTTGAACAAACTTTCATCAATGTTGTTTTCTTCTGTAAACTCGGAAAGGTTTCCACATAAATGCGATGTATCCTGTGGCACATAGGAAATTATAAGCCCCGAACCAAGCGTTACCGTCCCCGTATAATCTATGGACTGCCCGACTAACAACTTTAACAGGCTGCTTTTGCCGCTACCGTTCTTCCCGTCAAGCACAATGCGTTCTCCCCGTTTTATTTCAAATGAAACAGGGTCACAAACCGAATTTCCATCGTAACAAACCACTACATTCGATAATGATGCAATCAAATCTGTATGATAACTAAGCGGTTGTATCTTGAGAGCTTCTGTGGTTTCCACATTTTTCAACAATGCTGATTTTTGTTCGATTGCCTGTTGTTGTCTCGCTTCTATATTTTTTGAACGCTTCATCATTTTGGCGGCTTTATGACCGACATAACCTTTATCTGCTGCACCGATTTTAGAAGCTTCTATACGTTCTGACCATATTGCAGTGCGTTTTGCTGCCTGCTGTAATCTTTCTATGTCCTTTTGCAAACGCTCATTCTGAGCCAATTCAAATTCTTGTTGTCGTTCAAAATTTGACATCCATGATGAAAAGTTTCCGCTTTGCACTTCGATATTCGCCCGGTTAAGCGATAAAATATGGTCAACACAATCGTCAAGAAATCGGCGGTCATGAGAAACTAATATAAATCCCTTTTTCTTTTTCAGATATGCTGCCACACTCTTTCTTGCTTTGGCATCCAGATGGTTGGTAGGTTCATCAATCAGCAGAAAATGCCCTTCATTAAGAAAAAGAGCAGCCAGCAAAACCTTTGTCTGCTCTCCGTTTGACAGAGTTTCAAAAGGTCTCCAAAGTACATCGACATCAACATCAAGATAAGAAAGTTCACGCATAAATTCCCATTCTTTAGCAAGCGGACAAACTTCCTGCAAGATTTCTTCTGTGATGCAATTCTTATCTGTAATGGGATAAGGGAAATAATCAAACTGTACGGATGACAGGATTTTTCCTTTATACTCATATTTTCCGAGCAGTAGATTTAGAAAAGTTGTTTTACCTCTCCCGTTTCTGCCCACAAAACCAAGCTTCCAATCGGTATCAATCTGGAAACTGACATTTTCAAAAACATTATCATAGCTTGTCGGATATGAAAATGTAAGATTTTCAACTTTAATCATTGACATAAATTTTGTCCTCCTTTATGTATCATACGATACAAAGTCGGTTCGATGAGTGTTCACTCCGTATAGATTTCATAAAAAGAAACCGACACTATACGGAGAAAATCATGTGTAACTATCTGATTTGCGTTATTCATAAAACACCTCCAAAATAAAATAAGAGCTGCAAGAAAGTTTATCCTTGCAGCTCGTCATAGCATAAAAACACCACTAAGTAAAAATGGCAACGGCACTATATCGAGTAAGATAGACTCATAACTTTCTTGCAATAGGCGCAATAATGCCAAAGTATAGCATTACCGCATATTTTGATTTTATTTGCAAGAAAAATTAATCATCTTTCCACCTCTTTCTATATTTTAAAATATTATACCATAAATTACAAATAACTTCAAGTAATTACAAAAATTTTTAACCACCGGGGACGGTTTCTAATGATATGAAGAACCGTCCCCGATGGCAATTCTTTGATACTATCACAATATATCAAAATGTGCTTGCCAACTTCCTGATATGCAATAATTTTTTTATATTTTCTTAATCACATTTTTTAAACTTTCCAAGTCCGCATCATCAGGATGAGATAGAGCACGGTCAAAATTCTCAATCATCTCATCAATATTAGGAACACAGTTAGGCTGTTCCTTCATTTTTATATATCGTTCTTTGACTGATTGCGGCATTTTCCCCTGACACATAAACTCTCCAACCACCGTATTGCTTGCATCTATGGATTTTTTTACATTATTAAGAACTTTTTGAAAATACTCCTCACTTCCTCCAAATCCTGCTGTTCCAAACAGAAAAATCTTTTTATTTCTCAAATTTTTTAATAATGCAAGTGTCTCCTCGTCTGCATTTCCCTTATCCGTCCAAAAGCCGATATAAACCATTTCCGATGAAATTTCACCTGCTTCATATATTCCATAATATTCACAATCGTCTTTTGGCAATATCTCATAAATTGCCATGGCAAGTTTCTTTGTATTTCCTGTTTTGCTGCTGTATATAATTGAATATTTTTGTGTGTCCATGTAAAAATTCCTCCCGCAATAATTATTTATATATAATTTTTTTAATTACTTATTTTTTTTCGTATTATTAACTTTATTATAGCCGCAACAACCAACACAACAACAGCAAATATGCCATAGACAAAAATACTCGAATACCAAGGTGCCGACTGCATGGCATACAAATCGGGATGCGCTTTATAATCGAAAAATATATATGCACTATGTCCGACGAAAACACCAACATTCACACCTATCAATACATTTAAAAAATTGTTCAACTTTTTCAACATAGGACTTCCTCCCGATAATTTCCGATTTTTACAATCGTTGACTGTTCCAAATGGTATGAAGAACTGTCCCTAATGGCAACTAGAATTTTACAATGCCCTGGTAAAACAAATAATTCTATTTAATTCTGCAAAATTCATGGCTTTATGTAAATT
The DNA here is from genome assembly GCA_050874385.1 of Eubacteriales bacterium. GTDB lineage: Bacteria > Bacillota > Clostridia > Lachnospirales > Lachnospiraceae > CAG-882. The sequence continues at coordinate 9,845 of JBNMKO010000012.1, read as the reverse complement.
CATGTCACAAGCTGCGCAAATACATCTCCTCCACCGCACCCAGTGTATGCTGTTTTTTCCCGCTTGCCGCAAAACCATGTGCCTCATAAAATTTAATTGCGCGGACATTATTGTCAAAAACCGTCTGTCCAAAGTTGTAAAAACTTAGAACTTCCTTTTTCCTTCTTAATTTTCATTAAGTTTTTCGTATCTGCTTTGGTATTGATTGTTCAATTACTACTTACATTTGATATAATACTCCAAAGGCGTAAATTCGGTGTGACGGACACCTATATATTATTTTTTTCTGCCATTAAATATATCAGCCGGCTTTATATTTACTTAAATTGACGCTTGCGTTAAAATCTCTGTCAATGGTAACTCCACAAACATCACATTTATAAATTCTGTCTTTTAATCTTAAATCTCTCTTTATATTGCCGCAACGGCTACATGTTTTGCTTGAAGGATACCACCTGTCCGCTATTACCAGTTCTATGCCATTCATCTGGCATTTATAGGACAAATACTGCCTGAACTTATTAAAACACTGATTGGATACTGCTTTAGACAAATGCTTATTCTTCATCATTCCTCTTACATTCAAGTCCTCAATTACAATCTTCTTTGGTGTGGTTTTTACCAAATTCTTTGTAACTTCGTGAACATATGTATTACGGATATTTGCCAAACGTCTGTCCAATAATCTGATTCGCTGTTCCAACTTCTTGATATTTTCTGTTTTAACAAATTTCTTTCCCTGTTTATTCATTTCATATTTACGAGATACCTGTCTTTGCAGTTTTCTCTTTTGTTTTTCCAATTTTTTTATAATCTGTGTTTTGTTGATATTCCTAAAAATTCTTCCATCCGATACGACAGCAAAATCTTTTATTCCCAAATCAACACCTATTTCAACAGTACCGGCAGAAGATTTTTCCTGTATTTCATAAGCGTATGACAAATACCAGTATTTCCCATCAAACGATACTCTTGTATTGGAAACCTTTTTAGGTATATCCATTTTCCTAATCTTTACGGGTGTTTTGATACCTGTAATTTTAATATGAGTATCATCTATTTGACGAAAACCATCTGTTCTTTGATAAAATGATACATTACATTTCCCCTTCTTTTTGAATTTAGGCTTACCAAATCCACTCTTAAAAAATAATTTATACGCCTTATCCAAATCTTTAACCGCCTGTTTTGTAACAGCTTCCGGCACATTATTAAGCCACGCATAATCAGGATTATTATATTTAAGCTCCTGTAAATGTTCTATTCCCTGCTGAATAGTAGTATTGAGACCTTGTTTTTCATACCTGTCAACCCTGTATCCAAGTGACTCATTCCACGCAAAGCGGGAAGTCCCTGCAAACTGCTTTAACAATTCTTCCTGTTCTTTAGTTGGATATATTCTTATTTTGTTTGCAATCTGCATTATTCTCACCCTCTTTCACCATGAAATTATATTTAATCTTCATCAATATTTACAGATAATAAAACTTAATATATAAATATATCATCCATCTTCAAACTTATCATATAATATATCGCCATTTAAGATTCAAACTTTATAGTAATATTGAAAAAATGAGATTTTCTTTTAATATCTTCTAAGTTTTAGCCAACTGTTATTTTACCCACAACATAATTTTTGAATATCCTGCTGCCTTCACATCATCATGCTTCCGTAGCCTTTATGCCAATTATCCATCAACGAATGAATACAGATAAGTTCAGCGTATCCCCGCACATCTTTTTCCCTTGAAGCATCCCACCATGCTATGCAATGCGGCTTTCCATCCAATTCCAAAATATACCCATTGCCCTTCTGCTCGTCCAGAAGTTTTTATATATCGCGGTTGCTCGTCCTAACTCTGTGCATTTTGAAAGCAAATCCGCCGGAACTATATCCTTGAAAGCTTCATTCTAGCTTTCGGTCTGTATGTATGCAAGGCTGTTTTCATCGCCCAATTTTACTCGTCTGATATTCACCATTTTAATCCTCCAATTCGCGCTTATGTTCCATGAAGAAATCAAAATATGCCCTGACATTTTCAAGCTGCGTCCATTTTTTAATGTCCACCCAATCCTCATCTAGGTCATATATTTTTGCCCCTTTCATGAACAGAAGAAAAGGCGAATGTGTCGCTATAATAAACTGACAGCCAAAAAATCTCGCGCTGTCCTGCAAAAACTTCTGAAGCTCTAACTGTTTTTGCGAGCTCAAGCTGTTCTCCGGCTCGTCGAGAAGATACAGAGCATTTTCCTTAATTTTATCGCTAAAATATATAAATGCGCTCTCTCCATTGCTGTGCTCCCGCACGTTTCCCATGAGATTTCGCCTTGTATATTCAGACTGCGTTTTGCCTCTTGCAAGATTTACCTTTTTAAGCTGCTCATAATCGTCCAATGATTTCATGGTAAATTTGCTGTATTTTGCATCCATATAATCGTTAAGCATCTCCTCCCTCTTAGCGTCAATGCCATTGTTGATACAACGCAAATTCAGCATAAAATCAAACACGTCGTCACTGGTTATCATCTTGCTCTGCGTCGGTATCGGTATTTCCGTCTCATACTCACACATATCAAGATAATCTTCATAAAAATTAGACCTGTTATATAGAGTGTCCCTCTGCAAACCTAATTTTTCACAGATAATATTTAGGACGGTGGATTTTCCACTGCCGTTACCTCCATATAATATGGTTATCAGTTCAAAATCAAGCCTGCTCAAATGATGCGTAGACACCACTCCAAACGGATAGAATGACTGATAACAGGTACGCTTTATATCATTTAAAAATAATTCTTCCTTTAATTCATCTGCAAATTTAAAACTTGAAAGATACATTTTTATCCCCCTGCATACTGCAAGCAATAAGTAGTTTGAAAGTTTCACTTTCAAAATTTACTCCTGCAAATGTATTACACCACGGCAAAATTTTTTTACACCAGTCTCATATACAACAGCGGATAAGGATTTCCCTCCTCATCAAAATCTGTTCTCTTATATGTCACAAACCCTATATGCTCATAAAATCCAACTGCCTGCGTGTTCTGCTCGTTTACAGTGACTTCTCGAATTTCGTAATTTTTTATACCATATTCTATCAGCAGTCTACCAAGCCCTTTTTTTCTCTCATCCGGGGAAATAAACAACATTTCAAGTCGGTTATTTTCAGCTCCCATAAAGGCAATAACTTTTCCCGACTTGTCCTCGACAACAATCAAGTTCCCGACACCCTCTATAGCCTGCGGGACATATTCCTTTATCTTATTGACCTCCGCATCTGACAAAAAATCATGCGTAGTCCTGACAGAATTTTCCCATATATCCAAAAGAACCGGAAGCAGTTGTTTCCGGTCATACAACTCATATATTCTCACACCGATACCCTCCTGACCATCGAGGACTATTGAGGGACATTCCTAATGATATGAAGAACTGTCCCTAATGGCAGCCCTAACCTCAACTAATAAGCTTCCCGTTTTTATAACATTTTTAAATTGCCCAAATGGGAATTTAATAATAATTGCTTATCGCTTTATTTATTTGAAAATTCCAAAACTGTTTCGTCATCATTTATATGATAAATATTAGGCATATATTTAGCTGTTATTTTCTCCCACAGTTTTTTAGCACCTATATTTTTCTCATTAAATTTGATTTCCCAGTTTCCAGAATATAAATCTAAAATCATTTGAGCCGCCTCTGACGCAATATGCTTTCTCCGGTACGATGGGAATATACAAAATTCAGCAATCACCAAATCCGGATGGTGTTCAATATACGAATATGGATTCAGCATTGCAAATCCCACTAATATTGCATCGTTAAATATAAAATATGCTTTTCTTTCTGCCTCTGTAAAATAAAAATCAAAATATCCATAATGGTAATTCCCATTTTCATCAATTTCATCCGGATAATATTGTGTCATTTCATATAAATACTTTTGATTGATATTCCACAATATATTTTTTTCATTCTCTGTTACTTCTTTCAGTGTAATCATTAAATCCTCCAAGAAATTTTAAATTCCAATTGGTACAGTCTTATAATTTTAAAATCTCCCCTATAACTGACGAACCATTATATATTCTTCTTCGTTTTCATCGAGAATTTGAAATTCTGCTTTTTTATACATTTTTACTGCGTAATTCTTTTTTTGAACAGATAATGATGCCTGCTTGTAGCCACAACTTTTCAGTTCATCCAGCATCGTTCTCATTAATTCTGTGCCAGTTCCATAATTACGATATTCTTTCAAAAGAGAAATTGCAAGCGAAGGCGTTTCATCATCAACGTGACCATAGTCATTCATAATGCGCCCCCATACAGCACCAACTACTAACCCATTCACTTCAGCAACAAAGGCAATATCACCTTCTCTATTCCCAAAATCATCGATATACACCTGCAATTCCGGTTGCTTGATAATATCACGGTTCGGTGCCACTGCCCCTTCCGGAATAAATATCGCCTCATATAAAAAAGTATCCAACACCTTAACTTCTTCTTTTTCTAATTTTCTGATTATGTAATCCATAAAAACCTTCCAGTAAAACTCATGTACACTATTATTTAAATATCTAATTATTAAAGTTTATATTGCATAAAATTTTCATTATGAACAACTGGAAATTATCTATCAATTATCCAATAATCCTTATAAACATAACCATCTATTGTTCCAACCAACAGCTTTCCTGATTTCTCAAATCCCATTCTTTTGACTGCTTCAATTCTTTCAACTGCATAGACAGGAACCTTTGTAATTATTTCGTCACACTCAAACAAATCAAATGCAGGCGGTACAATAAGATGCATAATTGTAAAAATTTCTCCTGAAGTTTCATATTCACTTTTTAAATCAAGTCTAAGAACACCTACATGATTAAAATCATCGTTTGCAATACGATGAAATATCTCAATTGTGCCGATGGCTTTATTCTTTTCTTTGTCAATAATAGTCCATCTGACAAACCATTTGGATGAATAGGAACTAAGCCAGAACTCAATAGCTTGTCGCATTCGCTCTTCATTGGGATAATAGAAATTATCTCCATGACAATTATCGCTGTTGAAAAAAGGCAGTGCATTTTTATCACTATATACACTTACAAGGTCATTGGCATCATCAAGTTGAGAAAACCGCAATAGAAATCTATCATTTTCAAAAGCTGGACAGTTTTTATATACATCTGACAGTTTATTAACCTGCTTAGTTTCATTCATAATTATAGCCCCCTGCACATAATAACGCAATCATATATAACCATTAGAACATCTGTTCTTTTATAATTAAATTATATAATACAAACATCTGTTTGTCAATATTTAAAAATGGAAGTTATTTATCTTCTGAATCCATTCCACATAATTCAATCCTCCAAATTCCGATTTATAGCTTTTATTATAATATAAAATAGAACTAAATACATAAAATTTGAGCTATGCGATATTTCAGCAAAACAAACGCCATATAACCACGACTGTAAATATAAAAGGGATGTAACAAATTGTCACCCCCCCCCCACTTGCCTTTTAGCGTTCAAGGTTTTATAATTAAATCAGAAGCAATCAATGATATTGGTGGTATCTAATTGTTGCCGTTCGGAAATTAATATATGTTTCGTAGTTACAAGTAAGACACGGGCTATCCCCTATTTGAGGTAGGGAATAGCTTTTTTACTTACTTTCTATGGTAGTTATTATGGTTATCTATAACATCCATCGGAGGACGGTTCCCAATGGTATGAAGAACCGTCCCCGATGGCAACTAATAAGCTTTCTGTTTTTATAATATTTTTAGATTGTAAAAACTAGAAATTGCTTATTTCTTTGCAAGTTTTTTCATCATCCAATATGCGTCACGATATGAACCATCCGGATATTTCATATTATCCGGAAAAGTACCATACTTTTTGAAACCAAGTTTCTCATATAACGAAATTGCGCTTTCATTTCCAGCTACTACTTCCAGTTCGGCTTGCTCATATCCAAGCGCAGTTGCAACATCTAATACTGTTTCCAACATAGCCTTTCCAATTCCGCACCCACAATACTCCTTATATAAGGCTATTGCCACTTCACAACGATGTTTATATCTTTTATATGTTGCCAAACTCATAAGTGAGCAATTTCCAACATGTTTTCCATCGACAAATGCTACAAGCATTAGTTCCCGTTCAGAAGCAAGTTTGTTCTTAATAAAAGCTTCTTCTTTTTCTAATGTAATCGTAATCTCATTAGGTTCTCTTATTAAATACGGAGTTTCTCCACTTATAACTTTAAGATATTTTATTAAATCTAACGAATCCTCAGGCATTGCTGCTCTCAATACCACTGTTCTCCCTAGTTTATCCTTTATGCTTATTGGTTCTATTGTCATTGTCTTTCCCCTACAAATCTTGATTGTTTCAATTTATTTCAAATCCACATTCTTGCTCTCAAGACAAGAAGCATCTCTCGCTATAAAGAGCCCAATCAATTAAAATATCTCTTTATTCATAGTTATTTTCTCTCAAAACCAAGATATCTTGTGCCCTGAAAACTCAACTCTCCAATATCGCCTTCTGCCAACATGCCATACTCCGAGCCACTGACGTTAAGCTCCATCCTGTCACCGCTTTCCACCTGAAAAGTCACATAATAAAAAGTGGATGTTGTCATGTCAAATCCATTACCATCCGGATTTGCATGTTGATTATGCGAAATACTTGTCCGTTTTGCAACAACTTTCGCCCAAACAGTAAGTCTTGGCGAATTATTATTCTTATTCCATGTGCTGATGCCTTTTACAATGGTATAAAGTATCATTCCAAAAGCGCAAAAAAACATAATCAAAAATATAACCGGAAACAAAGAATTTAATATCCCATCAAATCCAAAAAACGTACTCATCAGTCTCACCCTCTCCATTCTTTTCACTTTTATGTACAGTCAAGCAGATATCAGCCAACACATGAACATATTAATTTTATGGGCAGAGAAAATCCATTCAAATTCCATTGTTTGTGAATTTTCTCTGCCCAAAACTTTTAATATGTCACCCTTAGACTGAAATATTTGATGTTTTTGTCTGTTTTCTCTGCCCAAAGCCTATAACTCTTCATCTCTGTACTGAAATGTTCGCCGTTATTATCTGTTTTCTATGCCCAAGGCATCATACATCAAGCCCCAATTTAGACTGAGTTCAATGCTCAGAGCATAATTAACCTACAACCGCAATTGCCACACCTGCGCCATCAAAAACTTTCCCCTACAATCACAGCAGTTCCTTGAGTATCTTGTTGATGTTCGCCGGGTTTGCCTTGCCCTTCATCGCTTTCATGGTCTGTCCTACAAGGAAGCCGAGCGCTTTCTCCTTGCCGCTGTGGTAGTCGGCAACGGACTGAGGGTTAGCCGCAATAATCTCCTCGATGGTCGCCTTTAACGCTCCGTCGTCGTTTACAATCTTGAGTCCTTTCTCCTCGACGTACTTCTCCGGGTCGATGTCCTCCTTAAATATCTTCTCAAACACTTCCTTTGCAACGCTAGAATTAATTGAACCTGCCTCGACAAGCTCGATGAGCTTTGCAAGATTTTCAGGGGAGAAGCTTATGTCCTCCGGCTCCATAGAATTATCTTTTAAGAGACGCATCGTCTCAACCATAAGCCAGTTGGAAACCTTCTTAGGCTTATTGCAGATTGCTGTGGTAGCCTCAAATATGTCCGCCATCTTCTTGGAGTTGGTTATAATGTCGGCATCGTACTCAGGAATGTCAAACTCCGCCTTGTATCTCGCCCTCTTCTCGTCCCTAAACTCCGGCTGCCGTGCCTTAACCGCGTTAAGCCACTCATCATCAATGACAACCGGAACAAGGTCAGGCTCAGGGAAATACCTGTAATCCTGTGCGTCCTCCTTAGAGCGCATCGCATAGGAGTACTCCTTGTTGTCGTCCCAGCGTCTTGTCTCCTGAACAACTTTTCCGCCGTCCTCGATAATCTCTATCTGTCTCTTTTTCTCAGCCTCAATCGCCCTCGCAATAGCCTTGAAAGAGTTAAGATTTTTTGTCTCCGTTCTCGTTCCGAACTCGCTTGCTCCCACCTCGCGGACAGAGAGGTTCACATCGGCGCGCATCGAGCCCTCCTGAAGCTTGCAGTCGGAAGCTCCAAGGTACTGAATTATAAGTCTTAACTTGTCAAGATATGCGATTACCTCGTCGGCAGAGCGCATATCAGGCTCGGACACAATCTCTATAAGCGGAACTCCCGAGCGGTTGAAATCGACAAGTGAGCAGTCCTCCCAGTCGTCATGCACAAGCTTTCCAGCGTCCTCCTCCATGTGAATTTCATGTATTCTCACGGTTTTCTTACCGCCATCGGCAGTCTCTATCTCTATTCCACCGTCATGGCAGATTGGATGATAGAGCTGTGAAATCTGGTAATTCTGTGGGTTATCAGGGTAAAAATAATTTTTTCGGTCAAAAATATTTTTCCGGTTAATCTCGCAGTTGGTTGCAAGTCCTACTGCCATCGCGTACTCCACAACCTGCTTGTTCAAAACAGGAAGTGAACCCGGCATACCTGAACAAACCGGACAAACATGTGTATTAGGCGCTCCGCCAAATGCCGTGGAGCAGCCGCAGAAAATCTTAGTCTTTGTTGCAAGTTCTACATGAACCTCAAGTCCTATGACGGTTTCGTATTCTTTCATTCAATATTCCTCCATGTCACCTTTTAAGCGACTCAAATAACTATTAAAAACGGATTTTACATATTTTCTAATAATTAAGCACAGTCGAACTACTGTGAAACAGCAATACATCTTAGGCTGTGTCTTTTACTTTCTTAGATATATTTTTCACAATAGCACTCGCTATTTACTCTGCTCATAAGTGTACGCCGCGCGTATAAGTGTCTTTTCCGAAAAACAGTCACCGATAAGCTGCACACCTATAGGAAGCCCGTTTTTGTCGTTTCCGCATGGGACACATATTCCCGGAAGTCCCGCGAGGTTCACCGAGATGGTGTAAATATCGCCGAGGTACATCTTTATAGGGTCGGAAAGTGACTGTCCAAGCTTAGGCGCTGTGGTAGGAGCGGCAGGCGCTAAAATGACATCATATTTTTCAAATGCCTTGTCAAACTCCTTCTTTATGAGCGCCTTTGTCTTGAGCGCCTTGATATAGTAGGCATCGTAGTAGCCGGAGCTCAACACGAATGAACCGAGCATAATACGTCTTTTTACCTCCGCGCCAAAGCCCTCGGAACGCGACTTCTTGTACATATTGTGAAGTCCCTCGTACTCCTCTGTTCTGTAGCCGTACTTCACACCGTCAAAACGTGCAAGGTTTGAGCTCGCCTCCGCTGACGCAATGATATAGTATGCCGGAATTGCATAATCCACAAGTCCGAGGTCAAACTCCTCGACGATTGCGCCCTTGCTCTCAAGAACCTTCGCGGCAGCCAGCACTTTTTCCTTGACCTCCTCATCAATTCCCTCTCCAAAATAAGTTCTTGGAATACCGATTTTAAGTCCTTCTACGTTCTCCACAAGAGCGTCGGTAAACTTATAGTCATCCGGCTCTCTCTTTACTGATGTGGAGTCCTTCTCATCATAAGAGGCTATAGCCTCAAGCACCGTGGCGCAATCCGTAACGTCCTTTGTTATAGGTCCAATCTGGTCGAGCGACGAGCCGTAAGCTATAAGTCCATATCTTGAAACCGTTCCGTAGGTAGGCTTCATTCCGACAACACCGCAGTATGAGCTCGGCTGTCTAATTGAACCGCCAGTGTCAGAGCCGAGCGCATAGAAACATTCATCTGCCGCAACCGCTGCTGCCGAACCGCCCGATGAGCCGCCCGG